>SMWS01000072.1 GCA_004356685.1 Deltaproteobacteria bacterium | reverse complement strand
TACACTAAAGCATATATCTACCTTGGCCGTTCGTATATAGGTCTTAAACAGTGGTATAGCGCACTACATCCACTGAGAACCGCATATAGGATATCTCCTGACCAAGCTAAGACAGAGGTGTCTAATCTTTTAATAGACACACTGTTTTCCTTAGTGATTGGTGAAATCAGAAAAGGTAATTTTGAAGAGTCTAAGACATATATAAGTGAATATTTACAACTTAATAAAACTCTAGGCAATTCTAACAATCAGATAATCTCATTTCTAATTGCTTTCGCAGCACAGGAGCTAAAAAGAGGAAATTTGACTAACACTGTTTCAGCACTGAAATTAGCTCTAAATATCGATCCTAAAAACTCTGATGCATATATTGGGCTTGGAAGGGCGTATTTTAAAGATGGCAGGATGTTTGATGCCTTAAATAGTATTAGAAAAGCTATTTTGCTTGACCCTAACAACAAAGAAGCCGGGAATTTATTTAATCAATACAGTAACTAGACTTTTTAGCTATAAAGCTTGGTATCTTTTATCCATTTACCCAGAGCGTTTCTGTCTATAAGTTCAGATGGTGATGATTTGGAAAACTCGACTGCATCTTCAGTGAAAAAGCTTTTAGAAATTACCATTGCAATGTTGCAGCCATATTTTGAAGTGTCTCTTAAAACATCATTTACAACCATTTTAGACGTAGGCATATTGTCGGCAACGACCTTAACCAGATAAACAGAGTTTCCTTTATCTGCTACAAAATCGACTCCAAAATCCAAATCTCCCTCAAACTCCTTTACTTTGTAGCCTTTTGCAGACAGTAAATTTTTAGCATAACTCTTAAACTGAGGGATATTCATAGTATCAATTCCAGACCTTTTTAATACTTCGTCATATTTGTTCTTACTAATCGTCTTTGATTTATTTTTAAGAACTTTTATTAGTTTGTTTAGTAAGAACAGTCCCAGCAGTGAAGCAAATATAATAAGAATAGGTTTTTTATTTTGCTTAGCAGATTTCCAGTATTTCTTTAATATTGCGTTATATCCTGTATCTTTTTCTTTAACTATCTTAGTCGAGTCTTTATACCGTGAAGGAACATTATTTGGGTTATCTGTGACATGGATAACTCCATCTTCATCTGTCCACTGGTAATAGTCTTCTGCATTTAACGGGTTTATGTAAGACGTAAGAAAAGTTATAAAGAAAATGATAATATATAATTTTTTCATAATATTTAGTTTAATTAATAATCGATAAAATTTAAAATTAATAATATAAGATTTATAATATCTTTTTATTATTAAATCAATATACGATTAAGGAAATAATTTATGTCAGTTTATGCTTTGATAATGGCAGGAGGAGAGGGGAGGAGGTTTTGGCCCCTTAGCAGCAAAGACAATCCCAAGCAGTTTTTACAATTAATAGACGAGGGGTCTTTGATAAGAAATACCTTCGACCGTATATCAGGTTTAATAAAAAAAGAAAATATCTTTGTTGTAACAACAAAGGATTACGCTCAAAAAACAGCAAAACATCTGCCTGAGCTTAATAAAAAAAATATCCTGGCTGAGCCGGAAGGTAAAAATACAGGCCCGTGTATTTATTACGGCTCAAAAGTAATATCTGATTTAGACAAAGATGCAGTTGTAGTTGTGCTTCCTGCAGATCATGCAATAGCTTATAAAAGAAAATATTTAAGCACACTTAAATATGCAATAAGGATAAGTTGTGAAGATATGTCGGGTGGTGAGTATCCTCTTGTGACTCTTGGTATTAAACCAACAAGACCAGATACTGGTTATGGATATATAAAACAAAGCGAGCAGATATTTGAAAGCGGCGGGTTTAGTGCATACAGAGTTTCCAGCTTTACAGAAAAACCAGATTTAAAAAACGCTAAGAAATACCTTAAAAACGGAAATTACTGCTGGAATAGTGGAATCTTTATCTGGAAGGCATCGGCAATTCTCAGTGAGTTTTATTCCTTTTATCCACACTGGGAAAAATACAGTGATTATAATTTTTCTAATAACTCTGATCTTGGAAAGTACTATAAAAAGGTAGAGTCTGGTCCTGTGGACAAAATGATATTGGAAAAATCAAAAAACACGCTGGTAATACCTGCCCGCTTTGGTTGGAGTGACATCGGGACATGGCTCTCACTGGATCAATATATGAGAAAGAATTTGTCTGAAAATATAATAAGGGGTAATGTTCATACGCTTGACACTTTAGGGAGTATGATAATATCTAAGGATAAACCCATCATAACGATAGGTATAAAGGATATAGTTGTAGTTGACTCGGACCAGGGAATATTAGTCATAAATAAAAATGATTCTCAGCAAATAAAAAAACTTATAGAAAAACTTAGTAGTAAATAGGCTATATATTCTAAAAACTTCAATTAATATTTAAAAAAAATAAAAAGAGATTTATATGCTATTTATTATTTCAGGTCCATCAGGAAGCGGTAAGACTACTCTGACAAAGAAACTAGTCTGTGAAGTTGAAAACCTCAGGTTTGTAACTTCTTATACCACAAGGGAAGCTAGAAATGGTGAGAAAGATGGTGTCGATTATGTGTTTGTATCGGAGCAACAATTTCATCAAATGGTTAAAGATGATAAGTTTATTGAATGGGCTTACGTACACGGCAATTTTTATGGAACTCCATATAATACTATAAATGAATCGCAGAGCAGTGAAGTAGACTTATTGCTTGATATAAACACTGAAGGCGCTCTTAAGATAAAAAAAGTCGTTAAAACCGGTATTTACATCTTCTTAACACCGCCGTCTTTAGAGATTTTGAAACAAAGATTGTTGGACAGGCAGGATATTGCTCAACCAGATATCGAAAAAAGGATGGAAGTAGTTAGAAAAGAGATAAAAATAAGCACTCAGTATGATTATATTATTGTTAATAGTGAGTTAGACTACTCATTTAATAAATTAGTTGATATAATCATAAGCGAGAGAGAGAAAAAACATAGTTAATACAATATTTATATATAGATTAGTAATACATGATAAGATCAAACGACATAATTGATAAGGTTAATTCATACACTACTATTTCTGATAGTGAGATGGAATCAATAAGGGCTTCTTATGTATACTCGGCTAAGGTTCATGCCGGGCAAAAAAGAGTTTCTGGCGAACCATACCTGAGCCATCCTTTAGAAGTATCAGCAATACTTGCCGATATGAAACTTGATGTAGCATCTGTTATCACTGGCCTGCTTCACGATACGATAGAGGACACCCTTACTACAAAGGAAGAGATAGAAAATCTTTTTGGAAAAGAAGTATCCTTTTTGGTTGATGGAGTCACAAAAATAAGCCGGCTTAGTTTTAACTCCGAGGTGGAAGAACAGGCCGAAAGTTTTAGAAAACTAATTTTGGCTACTGCAAAGGATATAAGGGTAATTCTTGTAAAACTTGCTGACCGCCTGCATAACATGAGGACTCTGGAACATCTTCAAGCTGATAAACAACAAAGGATTTCTAAAGAAACTTTTGATATTTATGCACCACTTGCACACAGACTTGGCATCTACTGGCTGCGGACTGAGCTTGAGGATCTTTCTTTTAAATATTTAAAAAGTGAAGAGTATAAGAAAATATATAGCCTGATTCAGAAAAAAAAGAAGGAATGGGATAAATATATCGAAGAGGTCAAATCTTTATTATATACAAAACTTGAGGAATCGAACATTGAATCTGAAATATCGGGAAGAATGAAGCATGCTTTTGGTATTTACAACAAGATGATTAACCAGAATATTGAATTTGATAAGGTGTATGATGTTATAGCGTTTAGAATAATAACTGATTCGGTTAACAAATGTTATGAAGCTCTGGGTCTTGTACATTCTGTATGGAAACCTGTGCCAGGAAGATTTAAAGATTTTATTGCCCTTCCTAAACTAAATGGATATCAATCACTTCATACTACGGTTATAGGGCCTTTTGGAGAAAAAATGGAGATTCAAATTAGAACCAAAGAAATGCATGAACTCTCTGAATACGGAATTTCAGCTCACTGGAAATATAAAGAGGGGAATCTTTCGAAAAATGAATTTGACAGGGTATATGCAAATCTAAGGCAGCTGCTGGAATGGAAGGATATTAAAGATCCCAATGAGTTTTTAGATGCGGTAAAAGGAGATCTTATTCCGCACATGGTTTATGTTTTCACTCCTAATGGGGATTTAAAAGAAATGCCAAGCGGAGCTACACCAGTTGATTTTGCTTATTCAATACATACAGAAGTAGGGCACCACTGCACTAGGGCAATAGTAAATGGGAAGATTGTTTCATTAAACCATATTCTCAAAAGCGGCGATACGGTAGAAATTATTACAAGTAAGGATAAAAATCCTAATCAGGACTGGCTTAAATTCGTTGTTACAGCAAGTGCTAAAACCAAGATAAGGTCATGGCTGAGATCTAAGGAAGAAGACCAGTCAAAAGTTGTAGGTAAATCTATATGTGAGCGTAAATTTAAACAACAGGGTCTTAATTTTCAAAAAGAACTAAAAAATGAAAAGCTTAGCAGTGTATTAGCTGACAATAAGTTTAAAAATATTGATGAACTCTATATTGCTGTTGGTTTTGGAAAAATATCGGTTTCTGAGATAATGAAACATTTTATAGTCAAAGAAATAGTCGAAGATAAGGATCATAAAAAGAGCAGAATAGACAGAATAATAAAAAAGATTACAAGAGATAGTTCAGACGGGATTTTGGTTAGAGGTTATAATGATATTCTTATAAGAATATCAAATTGTTGTTCACCGCTTCCGGGTGAGGATATTATAGGGTTTATAACTAGGGGTAGAGGAATCTCCATACATAAAAGCGCCTGTCCTCAACTCTTTGAGATTGATCCCACAAGGAAGATAGATGTAGAGTGGGATAAATCGTACAAGGGACTGCGATCAGCAAGAATTTTGGTTAAATGCAGTGATCAACCCGGGATGTTATCCAATATTACAAAGTCAATATCTTCTTCAGATATAAACATATCTAGGGCAGAGATGTCTTCTCCAGATGAGACAAATGCAATAGGCACTTTCGATATTAATATAAAAGACATTAAACAACTCAATAAACTGATGTCGAGAATAACTAAACTCAAGGGAGTAAAGTCAGTCGAGAGAATTGCTGATGAAAATTTTGATAACAAATATGTAAATAAATAATTCGTCGCTATGCTTCTTGAAATAATAAAATTTAAGAATTATTCATTATATCGTTGAAACAAGCATTTCTGCCGTTTATATTTATCTGTCCAAATTATGTTTAATATATTTTCTCAAGAAAAAAGAATAAAATCATCTGCAAAGCAAACTATTTCAAGTATCAAAATGGTGCTTAGAAATAAGGATGGGCTGATTGATGCAAGTGTAAAAAATATCTTCGATGAAAAGATAGCTGCAATTGAAAATTCTCTGGAAAGTAATAATATTGAAGATACCGCAAAGTTAGATGAAGAGCTAAAAGGGCTGGAAACTGAACATTTATCTAAATTTACAAAGTCTAAACTCCGGCAAAACTTAGAATCTCTTTTCATAGCTCTTGCTTTAGCGCTATTTGTTAGAGAGTTTATTATTCAGCCATTTAAAATACCTTCTGGGTCAATGATCCCCAATTTGCTGGTAGGCGATCATTTGCTTGTAACAAAATTCATGTACGGAACAAAAATACCATTTACTAATATACAGATTCTTCCAGGCATTAAAGATATAGAATATGGAGATGTTGTGGTGTTTATCTATCCCAATGGAGACAGGGAGCCTTCCAAAAAGGGAGTTCATTACATAAAACGTGTAGTTGGTCTACCAGGCGATTCTATCAACATTAAAAACAAAAATTTATATATTAATGATAAGTTAATACCCCTAGAATATGTTAGTTCCTATGACAGTGTTAATTTGTTTACGAGAGCTTATGTAGATGAATACGAAGAGGACCTGTTTGGTAAAAAACATAAGGTGTTGTATAAAAATGGGAAGAAAGGTACTGATAAGGGTATATTCATTCCGTTTGAAAAAATACCTGATAAACATTATTGTGTTATGGGTGATAATAGGGATAATAGCAGGGATAGCAGATACTGGGGGCTTGTTCCTTTCGAAAACATT
>SMWS01000071.1 GCA_004356685.1 Deltaproteobacteria bacterium | reverse complement strand
TATAAAACCTAGTGTTTAATTCTTTCTATAACTAACATTACCCCTAAGATATTCTTGTTTCAAAATATAGCTGTTTGTTATTTCTAGTTATTTCTTAATAAAACTATAAGTATTTAATTAAGTGAAACTAACTTTTGTATGTATGAATTAAACTTACTACCATAGTATAGTTATGGTCGTACGACCTCAACAAGCCAACCGTTAACTCAGAATGGGGATATAATTTAATCTAAATATATAGGTTAATTTTATGTCTGGTCATAATCACCGAATCTTAGGAAATAAATTTTCATATACAAAAGCTCTAATATTCTTTTGTATGTTGTTAAGTATGTTTCTATATTTTAAAAACCCTGCAGCTTCTTCTATTCTAAGGACAAGTAGCTCTCTTTTAAATATAGATTGGGGAATGTCGCCTGAGCAAGTTTTGTATGCAACTAAAGAATATTCCAGAGATGCCGAGTTTATAGAATATGGTGACAATGCAGTTCTCACTCAGAGAGAGCGAATAACTGACAGTGATATTGCTGCAAAATCTGAAGTGATATATTCATTTAAAAATGGTCAGCTTTACAATATTAAAATCACAAAGACTATCAAATATTGGCCTGATTTTATACTGGAGCAGTTGCTGTATAAGATGGTATCCGATTACGAAGTAGAGAACGCATATAAAATTCTTATTAAAGGTAATATATACCAGACCGAAAATACAGATGAGCATAAAGTTATATTCTTAGGTTATGACGGTGTTAACAATCCTAAGTATGCATATGTCGAACTAAGAGCAAAGATCTAAGCTTAAATATATATTTATAAAGGTGTTTCCTGCTTTATACTTTCCTTAAGTAATATAAACAACAATCTTTTATCCTTTATTTATCCATTATTGAGTTCTATAATTTAATAAAAGCATTTTTAAAAAAATATTCTTGACGCTTTTGAGTAACATATTCTATAATAGTATCTAAATTCTAAAAACCAGGAGCAATTAATGCTTACACTAGCAGAAGACATTATACTTTTACTACTCGACGATGATACAGGCAAGTTAGCCAGCATAGACTTAATGACACTGAACTATGCGATGGCAGGCGCTGTTTTAATGGATCTTGCTTTAAGAAATAAGATAGACACCGATTTAGAAAGTCTTATTGTAGCCGATTCTACTCCAACAGGGCTACAAATGTTAGACACGTATCTCGATAAGATTAGTAGTGAAAATAAAGAGAATAATACACGCTACTGGCTTACAGAACTTTCAAATTATGGTGAAGATATAGTTGATTCAGCCCTCAATATGCTGGTAGAAAAAAAGATTTTAAAGACCGAAGAAAAGAAAATATTGTGGGTTATAGCTACAAGAGTATATCCTATGATTGATGATAAGGAGGAAAAAGAGGTTAAGAGGAGGATTATTGATTTACTCATGAGTGATGAAATCCCCACCCCTCAGGATGTGGTTTTAGTTAGCCTCATGGATACTTGTTCTCTTTTTACCATGATTCTCAGCAGTAAAGAAGTAGAAAAACTTTCTTCCAGAATAGAACAGATTAGAAAATTAGACCTTATCGGACAAGAAGTAAACAAGGTGCTGGAAAGGCTCCGGTCAGATATTGCAGAAGCTATGTTAATGCTTCCCACTTAAGGCATAATAGATATAATTAAAATATATATATAGAGGAATCAGATATGAATATTGGCGAAGAAAAAGTTGGTGGTGTTTTAGTACTTAAACCTGAATCAAGGATTGACTCTCAAAATTCAAAGGATTTTGAAGACGGTGTTTTGAGTCGAACAGATAACGAAAAATCAATACTGTTAGATTTTTCGGATGTTGAATATATTAGCAGTGCGTGTTTGAGAACCCTTTTAACGTTAACCAAAAAGATTAAAGAACAGGGTGGCAACATAGCAATAACAAGTTTAACTAAAAATGTTAAACAGATATTTAAGGTAAGCGGGTTTGATACAATTCTCCAATTATTTGAAGATAAGGATGAGGCTGTAAAAAGTTTTTAAATTTAATGTAAAATAACTTTACTGTCCGGTGTGTCTTTTTGCTGATTAACCGTATGTCTAAATACATAGCTGTCTGTCTCAATGACGTTTACCCCAATTTCTAACATGATTGATTAAACAATTAAGCTTGAGATACTGTACATACAGGCAACATTAGAGAACTCAAAGGAGAACTCAAAAAATGCATAACATATCCCTTAAAATAGGCCAAATGCGGTTCTAAGGCAATATTTTTACTGTTTATTAATATTGTATTATGTATTTGAAAATGGATTGCTTATTTTTTGCTTAGGGCATCAGTGTTTAGCTCAACATCATGCCCCGTATTTGTATTTTGATATTTATTTACAGCTATACCGGCTGTAAACCCGATAACAAAAATTATAAGCAAAGATATAATATTTCTAAAAATGTGCTTCATCATAATTTCCTCCCTGAAAACCATAATGGCAACTTTTAATACCTAAGTCTTAAGTTTAATCGCATAATCATAGCAAGTCAATATAAATTTTTAGAAAACCAATCTATATAATTAAAATAATTAGAATTGTTTTTAATTAATTATATATTTGTCTTGACATTTAACGCTTTATTTTTAACATTAGTGTCCATGTTAGAGGGTTATTTACCTATATTTTTAATGATAATTATTGCAGGGGGGCTTGCCACTGCTTTATTAACTATTTCCCATCTGCTTGGTCATAAAACTTATGACAAAATAAAACTCTCGCCCTATGAATGCGGCGTTAACCCGGTTGGAGATGCCAGGGAGAAGTTTTCAGTAAAATATTATGTGATTGCAGCGCTTTTTATTCTATTTGATATAGAAATAATATTTTTGTTTGCCTGGGCTGTTGTCTATAAAAAACTGGGTTCAATAGTATTTATTGAGATAATAATATTTTTTATTATCATCCTTACAGGTTATTTCTATATGCTGAAAAGGGGGGCTCTTAAATGGGAGTGAATATGAATTCAAGCCTCGGAGGGGACGGATTCTTAACAACCACCATTAATTATATAGCTAACTGGGGTAGAAAGAATAGCCTTTGGCCCATGCCTTTTGGAACTGCTTGCTGTGCTATAGAAATGATGGGGGCGTTTGCATCAAGATATGATATTTCCAGGTTCGGCGCTGAGGTTGCAAGGTTTTCTCCAAGGCAGGCAGATCTGATGATAGTGTCCGGGACAATTACATATAAATTGGCTTCTGTATGCAGGAGAATATATGACCAAATGCCAAACCCTAAGTGGGTTATTGCAATGGGATCATGTACCTGCGGGGGCGGGCCTTTTGACAGTTATGCCGTTGTGCAGGGGATAGATGAATTCCTGCCAGTGGATGTTTATGTGGGAGGGTGTCCTCCAAGACCCGAGGCTCTTATAGATGCCATAATGAAAATTCAAAAGAAAATAGAAAATGAAGGCGCTCCTATAATATGAGCGTTGATTCTGATTCAGTTATAGGTTCTATAAGGTCTCAATTTGAGTCTTCTATTTATAAAACCTATTCCTTTCGGGATGAAACTACGCTTTTTGTAAAAAAAGAGAGTTTTTTAAAGTTTTGCAGATCATTAAAGCAAGATTTCAAATTTACTTATGTTATAGATATTACAGCAGTCGATTATCTGGATATAAGGGTTCCTCGTTATGAAATGGTATATCTGTTCCATAGATTTGGAGACGACTATGACGAAAACATAAGGATTAGAATTAAGGTAGAGTTAGAGGATAGCGACATTACGATTGATTCGATCACCCCTATTTGGAGCGGCGCCAACTGGCTTGAAAGAGAAGTACTGGATATGTTTGGAATAGAGTTTAGGGGTCATCCCGATCCAAGAAGGATTTTAATGCCCGAAGATTATAAACCACACCCCCTTAGAAAAGATTTTGACGTACGAAACAGACAACCCTCAAAAGAGAGTTTTGAAAAGGAGCTTAAAGAGGGTTTTGAATAATGGAAAGAGTCGAATTTATCACAGAGTCGCCCGACAGCGGAGATGGCGTATCAACTAAGTCAATGATGTTAAATATGGGCCCGCAGCATCCCGCAACTCATGGCGTATTGAGGATAGTTCTTCACCTGGACGGAGAAATAGTTGTAAAAGCTGTTCCTTATATTGGATACTTACACAGAGGAATTGAAAAGCTTTGTGAGAATATTACTTACCAGCAGTGCCTCCCGTACACTGACAGAATGGACTACCTGGCCGCGATATGCAATAACATAGGATTCATTCTTACAGTAGAAAAGTTACTTGGAATCGAAGATGAAATACCGGAGAGGGCAAAGGTTGCAGAGGTTATTTTATTTGAGCTTGGAAGAATTGAATCTCACATGGTAGGAATTGGAACCCATGCCTTAGATTTAGGAGCTATGACGGCATTCTTTTATTGTTTTAAGGAAAGGGAAAGAATTTATGACATTTTAGAGCTTGTATGCGGAGCAAGGCTTACGACTTCTTATCCCAGGGTAGGAGGTCTTCCACTCGATCTTCCAGAAGATTTTGAGGAAAAAATTAGAAATTTCCTAAAAATATTCCCCGAAACTATTGATGAGGTCGATAAGCTTCTTACAAGAAATAAAATCTGGGTTAATAGAACAAAAGGTGTTGCATATATAAGTGCTGAAGATGCAATAAATTTAGGTCTTTCGGGACCTAATTTAAGAGGGAGTGGAGTGCCTCATGATCTGAGAAAATCAAACCCCTATTTAGATTATGACAAGTATGATTTTGAAATACCGGTTGGTACAGACGGGGACGCTTATTCCAGATATCTTTGCCGCATGGAAGAAATGAGGCAAAGCGTTAAGATAATAGAACAGGCAATTAACAACCTTCCTGATGGTCCTTATGCGGCCGACCTTCCTGAGATAGTACTGCCCAAAAAAGAGCTTGTTTATACAAAAATGGAGTCGTTAATAAGGCATTTTGTCTTAGTATACGAAGGACTTAAACCACCGGTTGGAGAGGTTTACCACGGAGTTGAAAATCCAAAGGGTGAGCTTGGGTATTATTTGGTAAGTGACGGCACAGCCAAGCCCTACAGAATGAGAGTCAGGGGGCCTTCTTTTGTAAATATGCAGGCTATTGCTCAGATGGTAAAAGGCGCATTTCTTGCAGACGTCATAACGGCTATCGGAAGCCTCGACATAGTTTTAGGCGAGATTGATAGATAACCTTTATTTCAAGAAACTATAATTATGATCTAATACGGAGAACGGTGTTTTACACTATAGATTCCGTGTATACCTGTCCTCGAATGTTTTTATCGGGGAAACATGACGGAATGACTGGCTAATAGACATCACGCAATGATAGAAAAGTGATTGTCATACCTGAATGGTTGTATCAGGTATCCATATGTTTATTTTTCCTCTAATAAAATTTATTGCTGTGTAACTTATGGAGCAGTTTGAATATCAACATCCTTGGGCACTTTAAACTCAAAAACAGAGTCTTTAATACCTTTGTTTATCTTAATATTGTTGAATTTAATTGTGCTTTTATTACCAAATGCGTCGTATATATACATCCGTTCAATCAGAAGATTTTCCATATTAACGGCAATTATTTGCTTATTAATTGTATCATCTTCACTATCCTGCGGAATGAGCTCTATCAGATAATATTTAGTATCATCGAGCGTTGTTTTAGAAATATTAATCTTATAAATCTTTTTAAGATTATTTAAATCAGATAGTAGAGATAGTATATTGGTATTACCGCCAAGGTCTTTAATATCTCGTTTGATTGCATACTTTTCTTCAACATAGTAATACCAGAGGTATTTACCATCAGATACGATTTGCTCGTTTTTAGGAATATTGTAGTTCCATCTTATTTTGCCAGGTTTTTTTATCCACATTTCACCAATATTGGTCTGGACTTTATCTAGGGATCTTACAGGCTGTTCCTGTCTGAAAGTTGCGTAATAGTCGTTAACATTTTTATATTTGTTTTCTATTTTGGCGATAACTTCATCCGAGGCGCTGCCGTTTGCAAGCAGTATAGAGGTAATACTAAAAAATATAGTTAGAAATGTTATGAAATATTTCAATATGATAACTCCTTAAGCATATTTGAATCGATATATACTTCTCTTGGTTTTCCTGCAGATCCCTGCTGTCCTATAAATCCTTCTTTTTCCATTATTTCAACAATCCGGGCTGCTCTATTATATCCAATCTTGAGCCTTCTTTGTAACATAGATATCGAAGCCTGACCAGTTTCGCTAATTATTCTTAAGGCCTCAGCATAGAGCTCGTCTTTTTCGTCTTCCAGATTCTCATCTTCTGAAGCCTCCTGAAGCTTGGTGATTTCCTGAATGTAATCAGGAGTGGCCTGCGATTTTAGGAATTCTGAAACTTTATTACTTTCACTCTCTGATATAAAAGCTCCCTGTACCCTTATCAAATTGGAAGTGCCGGGTTCTAAATACAGCATATCGCCTTTGCCCAGCAACTGTTCTGCTCCGGGGGCATCTAAAATGATTCTGGAATCAATTCTAGAAGAAACCAGGAATGATACACGTGCGGGGAAATTTGCTTTAATCAGTCCTGCTACTACATCGGCAGAAGGTCTTTGAGTAGCTACTATAAGATGTATTCCTGCTGCACGAGCCATTTGTGAGAGCCTCGTGATTGATTCTTTTATATCGCTTGGAGCCACCATCATCAGATCGGCCAGTTCATCGATTATTATAACCAGATATGGAAGTGGACTTGGACTGTCCTGTGAATCAGCATTGGCCAGCATCTTTTTGTTATAGGTTGCAATGTCCCTTGCTCCTTCTTCTGATAACAGCTTATATCTAGCTTCCATTTCCCTTACAGCCCACTTAAGAGCCGCTACGGCTTCTTTTGGATTAGTCACAACCGGATGAAGCAGGTGAGGGAGGTCTTCATACACCGAAAGCTCCAGCATTTTTGGATCGATCATAATAAATTTTAGATCGGCAGGAGTAGCCTTATACAGCATGCTCGTTATTACGGTATGAAGAAATACACTCTTACCAGAACCAGTTGTGCCTGCAATCATTAAATGAGGCGCTTTTCTTAAGTCCATAAACAGTGGATGACCAGCAATGTCTTTTCCAAGTGCTATAGTTAGCGCAGATTCATCTTTATTAAACTGAGAATCTTCTACAAGCTCTCTTATTGATACTTCTTCTCTTATTAGATTTGGAACTTCAATGCCAATTACGTTTTTGCCGGGAATGGGTGCTATAATCCTGATGCTTCTTGCGCTTAGACCCATAGCAAGGTCGTTTGATAAAGAGGCAATCTTGTTTATTTTTATGCCCGGTGCCGGCCTGTATTCGAACATCGTTATAACAGGACCGGGTCTTACCTCGGTAACCTTTCCCATTACCCCAAAATCTCTTAGCTTTTCTTCAATCAGCTTTGAATTTAGATATATTAGCTCTCTATCAATTTCAATATTTGAAACTACTTTAATATCGAGCAGGTTAACCTCTGGAAGCCTAAAATCTATATCTGATCTTTTATCCTGTCTGAAAAACGAATTTGTTTCTTTTTTTATATTTCTATCGATTACTATTTCTGGGAACATCCGGTCGTTAGTATCTTCATTTTCCGATCCTGTTCTAAGCCTTTGAAAATCGATAACCCTGCTGTCATAAGTAGTGTCGTGGGCAATAAAATCAGTTTCAGCTTCATTGTCAACTATGCTTGAGTGAACAGTCGCGTATAAATTTTTGGTTGTAATTGATATTATTTTCATTGCAAAATCTATAGCGTTTTCAAAAAAATTAAATAAATCTTTGATACTGAGATTAATTAGAATTATTAAACTAAGTATTAACGATAATGTTACAACAAGGTATGAGCCAATTGTGCCTGCAAGGTTATCCCTCAGCATGGCGGCTAGTTTACCCCCTACCAGACCGCCAGAAGGGGAAAACCCCAGTAACTCCGAGGAGCTGAATGCTAAACCTATAAAAGTGGTTAAGCTTAGAAGGAAGATGCATCCTGAAATTGATTTTCTTAAAAGTTCGAATAAATCTTTATTCTTAAATACTACAAAGCTTGTGTAAATCATGACAATCGGAAACATGAATGAGGACAGTCCAAAGTAAATGCCCAGTTTATAAGATATATAAAGACCTACAGATCCCACAGATCCTTTCAGATCAATGCCCGACCCGGAGCTATATAGAAACAGACTCAGAATAGAGAATAAACCCAGAGTAAAGAAAATAGAGGCGAATATTTCTCTTAGTATAAAATATTTATATTGGTCGTCTTTTACTTTAATACCCATACTAACAACACCCGTCTTAACATAAGGTAGTTTTTTAATTATAAAATTGAATTAATAAATATATAATTTATAACAATTTAGGCAAGTTGTAAATAACAAATAATGTTATTTATTAAGTTTTGATCTAAAAAGGGAAGGAATTTGCTGCTTTTAAGGCGAATTCCCATGTATGCATTGGGAAAATACCAAGGAAGACATTTAATAATGCAAGTATCAAAATTGCTATAGAAGATGCAATCTTTAGTTGCGGGAATTCAAATTTACTCTCTTTCATATAAATATGTACTATGATCTTCAGATAATAATAAGCAGAAATTACGCTATTAATGATCCCGATTACTGCTAACCAAAAAAGCTCTGCTTTTATTGCCGCAAGAAATATTCTGTACTTTGCAAAAAACCCTAAAAATGGCGGAATACCTGCAAGAGAAACCATAAACACGGTAAGTGCTATTGCAATCAGCGGCTTTTTATTCCAAAGCCCTGATATTTGATCAAACGTTTCACATTCACTGCCTTTTTTGGATAGATATGCAAGAATACCAAATGCGCCCAGGTTCATAAAGGTATAAGCAAGCAAGTAAAAGTTAACACTCGCAAAGGCATATTCTCTATCCCCAATAATAGCGGTTACCCCAATTAAGGCATAACCCGCGTGGGCTATACTCGAAAAAGCTAAAAGCCTCTTTAAGTTATTCTGCATAAGGGCAGAAATATTTCCCAGAGTCATGGTGAAAACCGCTACAATCCATAAAACAAACAGCCAGTTAGCTTCAAATGTGGGGAAAGCTTCAAAAAATACCCTTAAAAGTACAGCAAATGCAGCAGATTTAATGCCTACAGACATAAACCCGGTAACTGTAATGGGAGCTCCTTCATAAATGTCGGGAACCCATTGGTGAAGAGGAAAAGCGCCAATCTTGAAAATAAAAGCAATTAGAATTAATGCTATTCCTAAAATTAGTAGAACATTGTTTATATCAAAACTAGCCGCGATTTCGGCAAATACAATTGAACCGGTAGCACCATAAACAAGAGCAATTCCAAAAAGAAGTATTGCAGAGGAAAACCCTCCGAGTATCAGATATTTAATCCCAGCCTCGGTTGATCTGGAAGAACTTGTGTTCAGAGCGGTTAGTACATATACGGATATAGACATAATCTCGAAACTCAGGAATAAGGTCATAAACTCTCTTGCAGAACATAAAAACATCATTCCTGTAGTTGCAAAGAGTATCAGTGAATAAAATTCGGTTGCCTTTAGTTTCTGAGTTTTTAAAAAATCCTTTGAAAAACCAATGGATATTAGAGAGCCTACAAGAAATATGGAATTGAAATATGCAGAGAAACTATCCAGAGATAATGAATCTGCAAATGCGGTTGAAGGATTTGCAAATCTGCCGAAGTTTAGGAAAAAAGCAACCAGAATACCAAGAACAGATATTGAAAAAGCAGCATTGTCTTCTTCAGATTTTAAGAGGGGTCCAATAATAAGTAAAACAATACCGGCTGTTATGAGACTGATTTCGGGCAGTATGTTGATAGTGCTTGTATATAGTGATTCCATTTAGGCAAAATGTTAGTTTTTATTCATAAGGTGAG
>SMWS01000070.1 GCA_004356685.1 Deltaproteobacteria bacterium | reverse complement strand
TGAATCTATTTGTAGATAAGAATCCAGAAAATCTACTATTTTATTTAATTTCATTACTCTAATATTTCATAATATAAATTACACATTTATATAAATTAAGGTTAATTTACCTCATATATGACTAACAATATAGAAAAGAGTAACAAACCCGGTAAAAAAGGCCTACTGAGAATTTGGCATGCTTTTTTGTATTCACTATCGGGTTTAAGGACTGCACTGAAAAATGAAATTGCATTTAGACAGGAGCTTTTTGCTTTTGTCATTCTTACCGTAATCGCAATTATACTTCCAGTCTCCTCGACCATGAAAATCCTGTTGATCGTATCCATTATTTCTGTGATGATAGTCGAACTTTTGAACTCGGCTATAGAAACTATAGTAGATAAGATCTCCCCCGAATACAGTGATTCTGCAAAACGGGCAAAGGATATGGGCAGCTCCGCCGTTTTTCTTACTATAGTCTGTGCTACAGTAATCTGGATTTATGTACTAATAAAAGTATTTATCCTAAAATAGCAGAATTTAATATTCGTGAATAACCTGTTGCTGGGGATATACAAAACTCCCCTTCATCCATACAGCCCAGACTGGCTCTGCTGCAACTGGTTTTACTTTACTTAGTGGATGATCTTCTGGTGCGCTAAATGTAATTTTAGGATTCTTAAGATCTACCGTAGCACCGATAAAGGGTATTGGGTATTTAACAACCTGATTTACTTTTTTACCGGATTTTTCTGTGTTAATTAAACCGAAATAATTTAAATGTCCACCGCTAAAGTTACCAAGCTCATTTCCTACATCTGCAGTTGATACAATCATTGGCTTTCCATCAATTGTGAGCGTTGCAGTAAGCTTTCCATTCTCAACAGTTGTAGTTGTGTATCCTTCCATAGCCGGTATTCCAACTTTTTTGGTAAAGTCTCTCATAACTGGTGAGCTGTTATAATAATGTATAAAATATCTGCCCGGATAAGTTATATCACTGTTCATTACATAAGAATCCTGATCTTTTAATTCAACAGTAAGATAAGTTAGCGTATAGGCTCCAAAACCAGATGTTTGTTCTGCTGTCGGTACCGTGTACATATTAATCACAACCTGACCTGTTGGACTTGCCTCTAAACCCTCTGGCAGCAGTGACTTCAAAACTGCCGGATCTGCCTTATAAGCCGCAATAAACATCCATGCGCCTGTAACAAGCTGTGGGCCTGGAAGATCCATCATTTTTGGTTCTTCTTTCGGTTCATGGTGTTCAGCATTTATTAATGAACCGGTAACCGCAAAACATAAAACTAATAATAAAACAAGATAACTTTTAATTTTCATAAAATCCCCTCCAAAAAATCGTATAGTTTATAAAATAGTGAATTGTGTAGATGAAAAAGTCAACCAGAATTTTTGTAATAAGTGCAATTAATATTTAATTGTTAGATAAACAATTATTAAAAGTAAGAAAACATAATCAAAATTTGATTCTGATCATATTAATTATTTTTTTAGGATTGATAATCTAACCTCTTCAAGAGACCTGACTGTAGCTTTTTGAATTGTAAATTCGAGATTTTTATATTTTATTTTATCTCCTACCTTTGGAATTGAACCAGCTTTCATAAATAAAAACCCGCTCAGTGTTTCATAATCTCCGTCTCCTTCAGGAAGTCCTACACCTAAATCGTCATTTATAGTTTCTATCTCTATTCTAGGATTGAGTAAATATTCTCTTTCTGATATTTTTCTCCAGAGTTTTGTGCCTTTATCATATTCATCCTCAATTTCTCCGACCACCTCTTCCAAAATATCTTCCAATGTTACCGCCCCTATTGCACCGCCATATTCGTCTACAACTATTGCCATCCCACCTTTACCCCTTTTCATCTCATCCATGAGTTCATCAACTTTTTTAGAATCAGGCACAAAATATGGTGGCTGGGCATATTTTTTAATTTTGTCAGATGGTTCGGCTCCTAGAATAAAAAACGAATGCAAAACGCCGGTAATATTATCAATTCTTTCACTATAGATTGGAATTCTTGAATGCCCGGTATCTTTTATAACTTTTACAGCTTCATACACACTGGCATTTTCATCGAGGGCGGTCATATGAACAAGAGGAATCATTATTTCATCAGCCGTTGTTTCGGAAAACCGGAATATCCTTTTGATAATTCTTTTTTTATTATCAGTGATAGGCATTGATTTATCACCCTCAATCACATTTATCAACTCTTCTCTCGTAATAAACGTGTTCTCTGTTTTACCTATGAGATTGAGAATCTTCTTTGTAAAAACGCTAACCACAAGCAAAACAGGGTAAAAAATCTTAGAGGCAAACCAGACCGGATATATTGCCCAGAGTATTATGCTGTTTCTCCTTTTTTGAAATACGGCTTTTGGAACTACCTGACCAAATATTACTATTAAAGGAGAAAGAATCAGTACCGTGTATAACTCACTGCCTTTGCCATAATTATTATGTATATAAAATGTCAGTATCACCGTGCTTGTGATAAGTGATAGATTTATTCCTACAAGCGTTGTACTTATAAACTTTTCGATATCGACAAATGAGTCCAAAACCATTTTAGCCCTTTTTGATCCCGAATCGGCAAGTGATTTAATTACAGCCTTATCACATGATATAAGGGCTATTTCAGATCCTGCAAAAAGAGCCTGCAGAAAAAGAAAAAATGTTATTAAACCAATTACTATCTCAAGCGACATCTGCAACCTCACTTATATTTCTTTGCACCTTTATCTCAGCAATTCGTTTTTTGAAAATCTTATTTACAGTAAATAGTAAATTATTGTATGTTACCTGTTCACCTTCTTTTGGAAATTTGCCAAACTGATCAAATACAAAACCCGCTATCGTTTCACTAAACTCTTCAGAAGGAAGAATGGACTGTTCAATTTCATCGGATAAATTTTCGAGCCCCCCGTACCTAAGAATGGAAAATAAATAATTTTCGTTAAATTCATCGATTTTTACACTTCCAGGAATGACTAAAGCTTTACCATCGCGCCTTACGATTTTTTCTTTGATAACTCTCCTTTCATCCTCAATTTCTCCAAATAACTCTTCGAGTATATCTTCCATGGTTAAAATTCCATCTACTCTTCCATATTCATCAACCACCATTGCCATATGCTTTCTTTCCTGCTGGAACTCTGTCAGTAGCTCAAACGCCATTTTTGTCCTGGGAACAAAATAGGGAGGTCTCAAAATACTCTCCAGGTTATGACCATTAGTTTTGTTTGTATCAATGCAGAGCAAATCCTTAGCGTATAAAATCCCAATAATATTATCTTTATCCCCTTGATAAACAGGAATTCGGGAAAATCCGGCTTTCTTTACTTCATAAACTGCATTGCCGGGTGATATAAAAGAAGGAAGGAAAAAACAATCTATCGAAGGAGTCATAATTTTATAAGAAGGTACCGTTTCCAACTGGAAAAGGTTTTCTACAAGCCTGTTCTCAATATCTGTTATAATTCCCTCATCACTCCCCAAACCGACAAGTGCCTTTACCTCATCAATCGTATAACCTTTTTTGTGCTCGTACTGAATATCTCCGCCAAGAAGTTTGGTAAACCCTACAGATAAAATCATTACTACCCATCTTACAGGTGTAATAGCTATGTGAAATAAATTGAGAGGATATGAGATCCAAGTTGCAAGGAGTCTTGGGTATTTCACCCCTAGAATCTTAGGCCCAATTTCGCCGAGAAGCAGCAGACTGGGAGAAGCAACAGCAATAGATATCAGTGTAATATAAGTTTGGGGATAACCGGTTAAAAAACTGCTAACAGTCAGTCCAATAATGCTTGTATACGCTACATTAACAACTTCGTCGGCAAAGAGTATTGTGATAATTAACCTGAATGGATCTTTTAGCAGTCTTTGTATTAACAATGAGCTTTTCTTGCCTTCTTTAAGCAGCTTATCAATATGGTGTTTTTCAAGTGAGAAAAGAGAACCCTCTGCCACACAGAAAAACGCCGAAAGGAGCAGGAGTATTACTATTAAAAAGATATTGTAGCTAAGTGATAAATCGCTCATTTATTTACTAAAGTGTACAAACCCCCTTTTTCCTATCTCTTTTTTAGTTGCGTCCGGGATAATTAAATTTAGCTTTTTATCACCCGTGATATTTCCAATTTCTGTTATTTGAATTCCCAACTCCGCTGAAAGGGAAAAAATTTCCTGTCTGTTTTTTTTTGGTGAAGTAAACAAAAGCTCATAATCTTCACCACCACTAAGAGCAAGCTCATATTTGTCATCACAAAATTCAGATATAAATTTTCTATACTGTTTAGAAGTTGGAATATTGTCTAAATCTATTTTTGCCCCTAAACCAAAATCAACGCTGATTCTACCTAGATCTAAAAGCAGGCCGTCACTTATATCGATCATAGAAGTTATAAGCTTTTTCCTTGCAAGTTCACTACCAAGTTTGAGCCTGGGTACAGGTGAGTTATGCTTATCTGCAAGAAAACTGTCACCATTATTACGATCTTTATTCACCCCTAAAAGTTTTAAACCAAGCGAAGAGTCCCCTAGTGTGCCGCTTACAAAAATTATATCTTCTATAACTGCTCCTTGCCTCCTGACTACATCTTCTTTTTTTACTTCCCCAAGGACGGTAATATCTACAAAAAACTTGTCAGCCGCCGTTAAATTACCCCCAATCAATTTCACGTCAAACTCTTGCTCTGCATCTTTAATCCCATTCATAAATGAATCGATATATGTTTGATCTTCATTTTCAGAAAACCCTGCCGTTGCTAAAATATATTTAGGAGTTCCGCCCATAGCGCCAATATCGCTGACTGAAACCGCAATAGATTTTCTGCCCAGTTGTCTGGGTGAAATGGTGTTTTTAAGAAAATGAATACCCTCAACCTGAGAATCTGTCGTAGCAAGCACATAATTTTCAGGATTTGTGCTAACAGCGGCGGCGTCATCACCTATCCCAACCGCTACATCTTTAGAATTTTCTCCAAAACGCTCTTTAATTTGCTTAAGAGCGCGCAACTCATCTATCATTTTTCATCCTTTGATTAAAATATTATTGGGAAATTGCTTAAGATTTATGAGAGCGGCATTCGTATATTTATAATACAAACACCTGTATCTACTTCGATATTTATCGTCTCGCATAATTAGGAGGGTTTTGCTACCCCAGTAATT
>SMWS01000069.1 GCA_004356685.1 Deltaproteobacteria bacterium | reverse complement strand
ACCCCAAATAAGTCTGAAATTTGTATAATTGGATAATAGTTTGCAAGGGGGCTTGCTATACTAAATGGGAAAAGAAGCGGGTAGTGGTATTCAATTGCTACCCAAATAATCCCAATTATTAATGTATTAATTAATCTGAATTTTTTCAATAAATCGGAAGTGATTAATGAACAAAATAATCCGAATAGCAGTCCAGAGTAAATGCTTATTATTAAGTGGAATACAATGCCAATTATCAGTGGAAACCCGCCAAACCTGGTTAGTGTTCCGACTAGCCAATAAGTAGTAATAAAATAAGCTATTGTTCCTGTAAGGGTTCCAATTTTAAAGGCTTTTTTGGAGCTTAGATGATCTATATTAATAAAAAGTGGAATAAACGAAATGAACAGCAGAGGCCATGCAAGATCAAGAAAAAAAGGTATAGATAATAAAAATGCAGAAGCTATGCACAGTAAAATCTGTTTGGTCTTTATATCACGCATTAGATTTATGAAAATTGGTTAATAGTTGAAATTATAATAACTATGCAGTCTTCTTGGATGCAGGTTTATTTTTAATTGATATTATTTTTAAGATACCGATGACTATCAAGCCAATAGCAATAAGCTGGGCAACAGAAAGATCAGGTATTGGGCTGGGGGTAGTGCTTCTTATAAACTCAATCAAAAATCTCTCAATACCGGCTAATATAATCAATATAGAGAAAAGCCAGCCATCAGGAGTGTTTCTTTTTCTTAATTTCCATAGGACAAAAAATATCAATCCCATAAGTATTACTTCATAAACTTGTGTAGGGTGCACGGGGTCAGTAGTTGGGGGAAGACCCTTTGGAAAAGCTACAGCCCAGGGCACATCGGATTTTATACCATAGTCGTCTCCTACAAGAAAACATCCTATTCTTCCTATTGAATGTCCGATTGCAAGCGCGGGAGCCATGGCGTCCATCACTTTAAAAAAGCTCACTTTATTTTTGACTGTTAAAATCCAGAACAGTAATACTGCGCCTATGAAGCCTCCATAAAACGTAAGACCACCCCGGGAGAAAATGTGAGTAAACGGACTGCTTATAAAATCACTCAGTGGAACATTTTCAAAAATATACATCAGCTTAGCCCCGCCGATACCCCCTAGCATAGAGAGAAGAAGTATGTTTCCAAGGAGTTTGTCGTCGAGTTTTTTTCTTTTGAATTCAAGTGAAGCAATCCAATATCCTGCTAAAAAAGCCAGGGCTACCATAAGTCCAAAAGATGAAATAGCAAAATTTCCTATTCTAAGAAGTTCTGGATACATTTATTCTCCTTTATTCGTACTGTCTAGTTTGTCTATTAACTGGCCTGTTTTTTCTTTGAGTTTACCGTTGATCTTTATTAGGCGAAATAAGAAAAATAATAACACAATCCACAGCAAACTCTGAACAACAAAAATGGAAAACAATTCATTCATTAATATCTCCTTCATTAATATCTCCTTAATATCTCCTTAAAGTTAGTTTGTAAATTTAACTGAATGTTTTATATAAGCTAAATTATTGTTAAAGATTAATGGTTCTTGATGCTGTAATCAAAAAAAGGTAGATTCATTGACTATTATGTTAGCAAGTCCGGTACTAGTTTTAAACAGATTTTTTGTGCCTATTACGGTAACAAGCCTAAAAAGAGCTTTTATAATGCTTTATGGGGGAGTTGCAAAAGCTGTAGCAGGAAATTATGCAACCTTTGATTTTGAATCCTGGGCACAGATTGCTGCACTGAAAGATGATGAATCAATCAGAACTGTTAGCCGTGTGATTAAAGCGCCAAGGGTAATAATGGTTTTGAGATATGACAAGATGCCCAGAAACGAGACAAAGTTTAACAGGCTAAATATTTTTAGAAGGGATGGCGGAAAGTGTCAGTATTGCGGCAAGAATTTTCCCAAGTCAGAGTTTACAATTGATCACATTATACCGCGCTCTCGTGGTGGAAGGAGTATTTGGGAAAATGTTGTATGTGCCTGTTCAAAGTGTAATAGAAAAAAGGGCGGACAAACTCCTGAGCAGGCTAGGATGAAACTTATAAATAAACCCATAAAGCCCAGTTGGGATCCTTTTGCTAATTTTTATATAAGAGCAATTAGGTATGAAGAGTGGAAACCATTTCTAAGTTTTGTGGATGCTTCTTACTGGAATGTTGAACTTTCTGAATAATTTGTAACCTTTATCTGATTATTTGATTTATATTTCTTATAAAACTTAAGTAATTATAGGAGACCTACAAATGTATCAAAGAATAATATTTTTGGCGGGAGCTCTTTTTTTAGTTAGTACACTAAACTCATTTTCAAGAATTATATTAGAGGGCATTTATGCTCCATCAGTAGAACCGATTCCCATAGCCATACCGGATTTGAATCCTATTGGTCAAAAAAATACATACGGCAATAAGTTTATAGAGGTTTTAAGACAGGATCTAAAAAATTCTGGGCTATTTAACATAATCACAAACGTGCAAAATCCTTCTACATCAGGTGAGTCTGTTGATTATCAGGCTTATTTTGATGCAGGCGCAGATGCTCTCATAAGAGGTGATTACAAAGCTTCGGGAAATAACATTGAGGTTGCTATAAGGCTGTTCGATGTAAAAGATGAACAACCTATTATTGGCAGGTCATATGAAGCAAGCGTTGGAAGGCTGCCCGAGGCTGCGCATAGGTTTGCAAATCATGTGCTTAGAGAGCTTACAGGAATAGACGGGTTTTTTACTTCAAAGGTTGTTTATGTTTCAGGGTCTAAAAGGAAAAGAGACCTGTATATGATGGATTATGATGGTGAGAATATAAGACGCCTGACCCATCATAAGTCGCTTGTTCTCTCACCCAGTTGTTCAAAAGACGGTTCAAAAATTGTGTTTAACTCCGATAAGGTATGGGATCAGGATTTATATGTAATAAATCTCTACCCAAGATACAAAGAAAAAAGAATATCAAAGCCATATAAGCTTGATCAAAGTGCAGAATGGTCACCGGATGGAAGTAAAATCGTATTTAGTCTCGATGGTGATATTGCGGTTGTTAATTCCGAGGGTAAGGGGCTTAGAAAATTAACAAGAGGCAGGGCAATAGATGTATCACCAACCTGGTCTGCAGATGGCAGCGAGATTGCATTTGTATCAGATAGGGCCGGATCTCCAAATATTTATGTAATGAGTGCGGCTGGTAAAAATGTAAGGAGAATTACTAAAGGGGGTTATAACACCGATCCTTCCTGGTCTCCTAATCCAAAAGTTAACAAGATTGCTTATGTTAAAGTAGAAAAGGCCGGAGTAAATATATTTAGTATAAGATCTGATGGCTCGGGTGAACAGCGCCTTACATGGTCTACTAGAAGAAATGAAAACCCCTCATGGACTCCCGATGGTCATTATATATCTTTTGTATCAAATAGGGGTGGTACAAACAACATATATCTGATGTTCCATAATGGGCAGAATCAAATACCACTGAGTAAAGGAGCGCCCAAGATGTTTCCAACGTGGTGTGGATAGAATGTCAATTGTCCTGGAATATTATCTCCAGAATACAGATTAAATTATTAAAGTTTGAGAATTTTTATTGCAGCACTGCTTCCCCAAGAAATAAAAAAGCACATCGCCTTATATCTGGATTCTATAAAAGATAGAGTTTCAGGGGTTAAATGGGAAAGCTCTGAGAAACTTCATATTACCCTTAAGTTTTTGGGTGATATAAAAGATAGCAAATTATCTAAGATTGATGATAAACTTACTAGTTCCACTCTGGGTAAATCTAAAATCAAACTCAGATTATCTAATTTTGGCGGTTTTCCCAGTCTATACAGACCCAAAATATTATATGTAGGGTTCAGCGAATCTCCTGCGATTGTTGATTTACAACATACTATTGATTCGGGGTTGCAAGAGATTGGATTTGAACGGGATAAAAGAAAGTTTATTCCACACGTAACAATCGGAAGGGTAAAGTCGAAGTTCAAAATCACTGCTCCTTTGCCAATAATTGAGGAAAAGATATTCTCTATAGAAACTATAGCGGTTGTAAGAAGTTTTATGGATAATAGAGGCTCTGAATATGAAAACCTGAGTGTTTATCAACTGAAATAAGATTGTTTACAATAAGTAAATAAAAATTGTTTAAAAATTTGTTATTGTAGGGTATAAGGGTATAGTTGCACAGTTTATTTAAATATCGTGGAGGTCTTACGTAGATGCAGGCAGTAATTAGAACAGGTGGAAAACAATATATTGTTAAGCCTGGAGATGTTATAGATGTTGAACTTCTTAATTCTGAGGAAGGACCAGATGTTGAATTTAGTGATGTATTACTAGTATCTGATGAGGATTCGGACGTAAAAGTTGGGAGTCCGCTTGTTGAAGGCGCTAAAGTTACAGGTAAACTTCTGGGTATGAAAAAGGGTAAGAAAATAATTGTTTTTAAATTCAAAAGACGTAAGGGATTTAAGAAAAAACTTGGGCACCGGCAGAAATATTCTTCAGTGCAAATTACGGATATTCAAGCGTAGGAGGTAATTATGTCTACAAAAAAAGGCGGCGGAAGCTCTAAAAACGGAAGAGACAGCGCCGGCAGGAGGCTTGGAGTAAAGAAATTTGGCGGCGAGGTAGTTATATCTGGCAATATATTGGTTCGCCAAAGAGGAACTAAATTCCATCCCGGAGATAATGTTGGTATCGGAAGGGACCATACATTATTTGCGCTTATCGATGGAGTAGTAAACTTCCAGAAATTTACTGGTAAGAGAACTAAGATCAATATTGCGCCAATTGCAAATTAAACTATTCATTTAATATTCTAAATCTGTTATAATATAATTCAGACTAACCGATCAGGTTACAATCAGCAGTATGTACTTGTCAGCATTATGTAAGAGGTGGACAATCTAACAAGCAAGTGCAAGTAGTACCGGAAGAAACAAAGCAATATAATATTTATAGTATTGTTGAGGTGGTGGAACAAATGAACTTAAGGACTCTCCGATATTATAGTAACAACCTTACTATAATTTTTTTGTCTTTAGCTATAGTGCTGTCTGTACTTATTTCGGCAGTTAACATTCTTTATTTTAAATCAATCATATTTGAAAAGAAAGTAGGAAGCATTAGTAGCGCTTTTGAGCAGCAAGGAGATTTTGCAACTATTGCAAAAGAAATTTTAAACACTAACAAAGAAGTTGCCTATGCTAAATTGGTTGATGAAAATGGTGTACTACAGCAGAGCTTTGGAAGCTCTGAGAATTTAAACGTTAGAGAGTTTATTGTTAAAACTACAGAAGGCAGCCAAATATTTCTAGGAATTGAGAAATCTGCCTTAGACTTCCCTGTGACTCTACCTTTATTATTTACCACGCTTATTAGTCTGTTAGTTCTTTGTCTCTTTCTAGGTGTCTTAAAAATATTTTATCCTTACCAAAAGAAATCTTTAAATAGATTAAATGATGCAATCATAAAAATATCAAAAAAAGATTATTCTGCAAAATTGGAAATTGATTCTCAACTAAAAGATGATGTGGATATGATAAAGGTATTTGATAGTTTTAACGAAATGGCCGGTTCATTAAATAACAATAAAAAATATGAGAAGTTAAACGGTGGAAGTAAACTAAATACCATAAATGGAAACCTAAAAGTACATAGTAATGGAAAGGCTAAAACGCAGGCTTATAACGATCCTATAATACAAGAACCTATAAAATCAGTAGAAATCCCAAAAAAAGGTGGCCAAATTTCAATTATTAAAGATTCAAAAAATAAAACCGTAGTCGCACTTGTATCGAAGATTAGCGATTACCATAAACTGGCCGAAATGTACGATAGTTCTGAGCTTGCACTGCTTTTAACTGATTATAGGAAAACCGCTTCTAACATAGTATCTGGGTACGGCGGAATGGTGGAAACTTTAGTTAGGGATGAATTAGTTGCACTATTTAATGTGTCTGAGTTGCAGGATAAACCCGAACTCCGGGCCGTTTCAGCAGGTGTTGAGCTTCTTCATATGCTTGTAGAATTAAATAAGGATAAGGTTAAAGATGATAGTCAGCAAATAACCTGTAAAATCGGAATTTATGCCGCCTCTATACCTATTTCTAAAGAAAGTGGCACTCCGGGAAACCTGGGCCTTGTAATAGATCCTGCTAAAAATATCTGTGACAGTGCTTCGCAGTGGAAGCTGCTTCTATCTGAAGATGTATATGCTTCTGTAAAAGATTATGTCGAAGTTATGCCACAAGATGTTGGCTCGAGCGCTCACTACTCTGTTCTTACAGTACAAGAGGGCGTTATTAATTAATAAGTGCATTGTAAAGTAGGTTTAATCTTTTTTTAGACCCTCCGTATCTAATTACTCACAAAAGTAGAGAAATATAGTTTTGTTTAAATTATTTTTAAGTGTTAATATTAAGCCAAATTTTATTCATTATTATTTAATTGTTACTTACCTATTATCATGAAAGCAAATATAAAAGACTTTGATCCTGCAGAGCTTGAGGGCTTTATTTCTGAACTGGGCGAAAAACCTTTTAGGGCAAAGCAGATAGGTACTTGGATTTTTGCAAAGAGTGTTTGCAAATTTTCTGAAATGACTGATCTTTCGTTGTCATTTAGAGAGAAACTGGAACAGTCGGCAGAAATAAAATCCACTTTAACTTTGACCTGTGAAAAAGAGTCAATCGATGGGACTAAGAAGTATCTTTTTGAGCTCTTTGATGGAAATAAGATAGAAAGTGTTCTAATTCCAGAAGGCAGAAGAAATACTCTATGTATCTCTTCTCAGGTCGGCTGTGCAATGGGTTGTACATTTTGTCTCACCGCAAGGGTTGGAAAGATAAGGAATTTGAGTTGTTCTGAGATCGTAGATCAGTATTTAACCATTAATAAACTAAACGGTGGATCTATTACGAATATTGTTTATATGGGTATGGGAGAACCACTGGATAATCTGGAAAACACGATTAGGTCTATAAGAGTATTCACAAACAGCAATTATATTGGGCTCTCACCAAAAAGAATTACAGTTTCTACTTCTGGGCTGGTAAATAAAATAAAAGAGCTGGGAGAAAAGATTAATATCAATCTCTCAGTTTCATTAAATGCACCTTCTGATGCTATCAGGAGCGAAATAATGCCCATAAATAAGAGATTTCCTATTAGCACCCTGCTTGAGGAATGCAAGAGATTTCCAATTCTAAAAAGGAAATATTTAACTTTTGAATACGTTATAATTAAAGATTTGAATGACAGTATACGGGACGCTAATGAGCTTGCAAAGCTGCTAAAAGGTATTAAATGCAAGATAAACCTGATTCCTTTTAACGAGGCTGATCCAATTTCTTATAAAACGCCACCTGTGCAAAGGGTGTTGGATTTTCAAAAAATTCTGAGCTCTTATGGATTAAACGTAAAAATAAGAAAAAGCAGGGGCGCAGATATTCTTGGTGCCTGTGGTCAGCTTGCGGCATCTTATCCACTGGACAAAAAAATAAAAGAGGTTGTACATTAGATAAATTTATGACAGGAAAAGAAGTAAGAAGCACATTTCTAAAGTATTTTGAGGACAGTGGACACAATGTTGTAAAAAGCTCATCGCTTATTCCCAAAAACGATCCCACATTACTATTTACTAATGCAGGTATGGTGCAGTTTAAGGATGTATTTTTGGGGCTTGAAAAAAGGGATTACCAAAGAGCTGCCTCCTCTCAAAAGTGCGTAAGAGCAGGCGGCAAGCATAATGATCTTGAAAATGTAGGTGTTACCGCAAGACATCACACGTTTTTTGAGATGCTTGGAAATTTTTCATTTGGGCAATATTTCAAGGATAAGGCTATTGAATTTGCATGGGAGTTGATAACCGGGGTATATAAAATTCCTGAAAAAAAGCTTTGGGTAACTGTGTTTAGGGATGATGACGAGGCTTTTGATTTATGGAATAAAACTATTGGACTTCCAAAATCAAAAATTATAAGAATGGATGAAAAGGATAATTTTTGGTCTATGGGAGACACCGGCCCCTGTGGGCCATGTTCTGAGATCTTAATCGATCAGGGTGAGTCTTTTGGATGCGGCAAACCAACGTGTGCAGTGGGCTGTGAATGCGACAGATATTTAGAGCTTTGGAACCTTGTTTTTATGCAGTTTGACAGGGATAAAAATGGCAGTCTAACACCGCTTCCAAACCCAAGCATTGATACAGGTATGGGGCTTGAGCGAATAACAGCAGTAGTTCAGGGTGTAAAAAGCAATTATGAAACAGATTTGATTAGAGAGATAATCTCTAATTTTGAGGAGTTGACTGGAAAGCAGTACGGCAAAGATGAAAAAGTAGATATTTCTTTAAGGGTTGCATCAGACCACATAAGAGCCCTTACCTTTTTGATTTCAGATGGAGTGCTGCCTTCAAATGAAGGCAGGGGCTATGTGCTAAGAAGAATCCTTAGAAGAGCAGTAAGGCATCTTAGAAAGCTGGAGGTTACAGACCCTGCTCTGTTTAAAGTAGCTGAGCTATTGTCAAAAAAAATGGGAGATACCTATCCTGATTTAATTGAAAGATTAAGCTTTGTAACCTCGGTTATAAAAAATGAGGAAGAGAGGTTCTTTGAGACTATAGACAGGGGACTGGAGCTTCTTAATTTAGAAATTGAAAGACATAAAGATGATAAACACATTCCCGGAGACGTTTTATTTAAATTGTATGATACTTTTGGATTTCCAGTTGATTTAACAGAGGATATTGCCAAAGACAGCAATTTAAGTGTTGATGTTGATGGTTTTAATAAAAATATGGAAATTCAGAAAAGCAAATCCCGCAAAGCCTGGAAGGGTTCAGGAGAAGAACAACTCATGCCTTTATATAAGGAATTTTCTTCGGGCGGGTTGTCCACCATATTTAGTGGCTATAAAAAACTAACAGATCAGGGCAGAATAACTGCTATTATAAGCTCAGGGGGTCTGGTTGACAGTGCAGCTGAAGGTGAAGTAGTCGAAGTGATATGTGATAAGACTCCGTTTTATGGGGAGTCAGGAGGTCAGACTGGCGACAGAGGACTGATACTTGGTGAGAATGGGCAGGCAGAAGTACTGGACACTCAAAAACCGATAACTGACCTTTTTGTACATAGATGTAAAGTGGATAAGGGAAGTCTCTGGGTCGGAGACAAAGTCGAGCTAAGGGTTAATAAAAAATTCAGGCAGGGATCAAAAGCACACCATACTGCAACGCATATTCTTCAGGCTACTCTTAAAGAAATAATAGGTGATCATATAGCTCAGGCAGGATCCTATGTAGGGCCTGACAGGCTCAGGTTTGATTTTTCACATTTTGAACAGGTTGATAATAAAAATGTTGCAAAAATAGAGGAAATAGTAAATGCACGTTTGAGATTGGATGATTCGGTAAAAACTGAGACCGATGTGCCTTATGATGAAGCGGTTAAAACAGGTGCAACTGCTATATTTGAAGAAAAATATGGAGATAAGGTAAGGATTGTTTCAATTGGCAATTACAGTAAAGAGCTTTGCGGGGGCACGCACCTAGACGATACAGGAGAAGCTGGCCTGTTTAAAATAATTACTGAAACCTCATCTGCTGCCGGGGTAAGAAGAATAGAGGCTCTCACCGGAGAAGCCTGCTGGAATTTTATGAGAGGGCAGGAGGATAAATTAACCGAGGCTTCTCTTATTCTAAAATCACCAACTTCAGATTTAATACCGCGACTGAAAAAACTTATAGAAGAAAACGAAAAGTTTAAAAGAGAATTAAATGAATACAGGTCTAAGAGTATTTCTTCTAAAACCCAGGACCTGATTAAGAATGCAAAAGAAATTGACGGAGTAAATGTACTTTCAATGGAGATACCTGCGAGCAGTCCCGGTGAACTGAGAAAGGTCTGGGATGATCTTAAGTCTAAAAATAAAGCACTACTTGCAGTTTTGGGAAGTAAATCAAGTGGAAAAGCTTTTTTGCTTGTAGGCGTAACAAACGATATTAAGAATAAATACAATGCGGGGGAAATCATTAAAGAAATTTCAGGGCATATAGGGGGTTCCGGCGGAGGACGTCCTGATATGGCACAGGCAGGGGGAACAAAACCGGAAAAGTTAAATGAAGCTTTGGATGGAGTTTACCGGATAGTTAGTAATAATTAGGTTTAAATGCTTTTAATACCTTTATCTTCAAATACTGTTCTTATTTTCTTGAGCGCTGCACTTTCTATCTGCCTTACTCTTTCTCTGGAAATTTCATATTTCTGACCAATTTCTTCCAGCGTCAATGGGCTTTCTGATAATACCCTGTTTTTAATGATATATTTTTCCCTGTCACTGAGTATTTCTAAAGCATCTGAAAGACCTTCCTGAACTACCTCCTCCTCCTGAGCTTTCGATATAATATCTTCCTGATCTAAGCGTTTGTCTTGTAGGAAGTCAAGATGGGTAGCTTCCGATTTATCCTTAATCTCAGTATCCAGTGAAAAATCCTTGGTTTTCATCCTCTTGTCCATTTCAATT
>SMWS01000068.1 GCA_004356685.1 Deltaproteobacteria bacterium | reverse complement strand
TTACTGAGCCTAAACCCCGTTATTACTTCATCAAAAATAAGAAGAGATTCGTATTTTTTCGTGATTTCTCTAAGTTCATTTAAAAACCCTTTCTGCGGTGTTACAACACCCATATTTCCGGCAACAGGTTCTACTATAACCGCAGCCATTTGATCACCATATTTTTCATACAATCTCTTTACCGAATCAATATCATTAAACTTTGCAAGCAGAGTCTTAGAAGTAAAGCTTTTTGGAACTCCGGGACTGCTTGGACTGCCAAAAGTTGTGGCACCCGAACCCGCTTTAACTAACAGATAGTCCGCATGCCCATGATAACAGCCCTCAAACTTAATTATATAATCTTTGCCTGTATAACCCCTTGCAAGCCTCACAGCGCTCATTGTAGCCTCAGTGCCTGAGTTTGTCATACGCACTAAATCTATGGACTTAAATGATTTCGTAACTATACCTGCAAGCTCAATTTCTGATTTACAGGGCGCGCCGTAGCTTGTTCCCAATACTGAAGCATCTTTTAGTGCCCTCACCACTTTTGGATGTGAATGCCCCAGGATCAGTGGCCCCCAGGATGCAATAAAATCCAAATATTTATTACCGTCTTCATCATACAAATATGATCCTTTTGCCTTAGAAATGAAAATTGGCGAGCCACCAACGGCAGAAAAAGACCTCACAGGGCTGTTTACCCCGCCTGGCATAAGATCCCTGGCTTTTTTATAATACTTTTCTGAATTTCTTATAGACATTAAAATATTGTTAAAAAAATTAATTAAGAGGGAATAATAAACAGAGGAAAGGCACCTAAGTCAAGTGCTTTAAATCTAATTTAAATAAAGAAAGGGAAAGAAGGTAAACTCCTTTCCCTTTCTTTTACTTTCAAAAACTAACTTTTAAAATTTAAGAAGCTGGATCTTGTTCAGCTCTTTTAAAATATATTAAAGCTCCAGGAGAATTTCCCTCTGCAAAATGAGATCTTCTGTTTAGCTGATAAGCGTCAGATGAAGAACCTTCACCAAAAATCTCAGTTTCTCCAACTCCAATAGCTTCTATTCTGGAACTGTCTACACCAAGACTCTCTAGATGTGCTTTAGTATTATCAGCCCTTCTCTGTGCAAGTCCTATATTATACTGGACTGAACCTCTAAGATCGGCATAACCCTCTATAACTATAGTAAGTTCAGGGTCATTATTCATTGCCTCGGCATTTTCCTGAAGAACAGCCTCTGCATCCGCTCTGACTGTATCGCTGTCAAAATCAAAGAAAATATCCTTCATTCCAGCTACAGGCGCTGGTGGTGCAGGAATACTACATTTATTCTGTGCTTCTAAAGCTAAGGCTTTAGCATCGATTAAAAGCCTTCTGGCTTCAAGTTCACTGCAGAAGTCACTAGCCAAGGCTCTACCCTTTTTAAGTGCACTTTCTGCTGCTGCACACTCTTCTGGTGCACATTCTGGACAACCAGCGGCTGTGGCATCGGCATATGCAGCTTCAGCATCAGCAAGCTCTTGTGTTGGTGGCGGGGTAGCACAACTTGCTAAGAAAATCAACCCCACTAATAAAGCTGGTACTACTGTTAATAGTTTCAAACTATCCCATCTCATATGGACTCCCTCCTTTAATTATTGAAGATTTTATTATTGTAATACATTTGCAATAATTACTCAAGCACTTTTTATATTACGACTGTAAATAATTACTCAAGCACTTTTAACTTTTCTTTAGCAGCTCTTGCATTTTCAGACTGTGGGAACTTATCTATAAGGGTTTGAAAAAAGATTATCGCCTCTTGTTTCCTATCAATATTCATAAGCGATTCACCCTGTTTATAATAAGCCAGCGGCACTTTTATATCCTTGTCATAGTCTTCTATAAAATTTTGAAAATCGAGGATTGCCTCTTCATATTGCCCCTGTCTGAAATATGACTCGGCAATCCAAAATGCGGCATCCGAAGCCTCTGGAGACTCAGGATATTGTTTTAAGAAAGCCGTAAACTGCTCTCTGGACTGCTCATATTTATTTTCACTTAAATATTTATACCCTCTATTAAATATAACCGCTTTTTGATCTATCTCAGTGGGTCGAAATATTGTGGAAGTATCATTTTCGAAAAGTTTCTCTGAATCTTTGGGGTCTATAGGTTCTAATTTAGTTAGTCTGTTTGAGCTCCTGACCATACTTCTTAATCTGTCATACGAGCGCTCGAGATTAGCAACCCTAGCTTCAAGCTCCGCAATTTTCTCTTCTGATATGGATAAACTCTCAGAACCTGATTGAAACTGTACTTCTTGCATTTGCTGAGAGAGTTTTTTGGTTTTTGCCTCAAGCCTTGCCTGCTTGGCGTAAAGACTTCCCAGATCTTCATGTGTAGCAACACATCCATAGCCTATAGCTATAGGTAATATTAACAGTATAAGATTTTTATTCATAAAGAGTTAAATAAATCATTCAATCATCATTGAATCACCTTTGGCGATTACCTTAAAATGAGCTCTTCTGTTGCTCTGATAAGAAGATTCTGATGCATCCCCTCCCCATTCATCGGTTTCACCCTTACCAACTGATTCAATAATGTTTACATCTACTCCAATTCCTGCAAGATAAGCTGCAACTGATTTTGCTCTTTTATCTCCCAGTGCCAGATTGTATTCATCGGTTCCGCGTGTATCACAATAACCCTCAACTATCACTACTTTTATCTGGTCGGCATGATTTTTAATAATTCTCGCATTTTCTGTTAATGCCGGGGCGGCATCTGCTCTTACCCTTGATTGGTCATAATCAAATAATATATCCACAAGACCAATTTCCATTTCATCTCCAAATCTTATGGCTCTATCCTCATCCAGAGCAGCTAATTCAGCCCTGCCCTTAGCTTCTATAGCCCTGAATCTTGCTTCTTCAAGCTTCTGCCTTGCTCCTACATGGTCTCCGGCATCTATTAATTCCTGAGCCTCTGCTATAAGGGCTTCTATTTCGGCAATATCCTCAGGATCCCCATCTGACTGTTTTAGTGTTTCTAGAGCATCATTAGCATCTTTAAATTCTTTACTAAAATCTGGTGCACAACTTGTAATAATTAAACCAAAAGATAAAAAAGCCACTAAAATTAACAGTTTACTCTGAAGATTTTTCATATTAATGTCCCCTATAATAAGATATTTTGGGAATTCTGACTTATTTTATAATTCAAGTCAAGATGTTTAATGCCTAATTAATAAAGTAATTTATAACTTTTTAGGTTAAATAGGCAATGTATTAATATTTTTATCAATCAAAACATCTTTTACGGTTTTTGTAAGCTCTTCTATTCTAAATGGTTTGGTCACTGCGCCCCTAAAACCATACTTATAAAAATCTGATATGATCGGGGCATTTGAGTATCCGCTTGATACTATCGCTTTTATTTCGGGATCAATTTCAATAAGCTTTTTTATCGCATCTTCGGCACCCATTCCGCCAGGAATTGTCAAATCCATAATCACAACATCATATATTTCCCATTTTCCTTGGCTCTCATGTATAGATCAATTGCTTCTTTGCCATCAGAAGCAAAGGCAACATCATATCCAATATAGCTTAGAATTGCCCCTGCAATTTCTCTTATAACATCATCCATAACAAGAATCTTCCCTCTTTGGCCTTCGTCCAGCTCATCAGATATTTGATGAGCAACTTCTTCTTGCAGAGGTATAACATCTCTGCTGGCCGACAAATACATAGAAACCTTTGTCCCTTCACCCTCTTTGGAATCTATTTTAATAAACCCCTTATGACTTTTGATTGTAGTGTATGCATTAGACAGACCAAGACCTGCATGACCGTCTTTAGTTGTAAAATATGGGTCATAAATCTTTGAAAGGTTGCCTTCAGAAATACCAGTTCCTGTATCTTCAATAACAATTTTTACATATTCACCATCTTCAACTACATTGTTTACATTTTGCTTAACAGTCACATTCTGAACTGAAGTTTTAATGTTTCATTTAACGGCAATTCTACTATATCTCTAATCTCTTTTAACCTGGCAGCATTTTCAGCTTCAAATCTCAAAACAAGAGCAGGCTGCGTATTAGAGGCTCTCAGCAAGCCCCAGCCATCTGCAAGTTCTATTCTTAATCCATCAATTCCAATTATTTGGTAGTCCTTTGAAAGCTTATTTTTTACTTCTTCCACTACTTTAAATTTAATATCATCTGGACAATCTACTCTGATTTCGGGGGTAGATATTGCATTTGGCACTCCCTGCAGGAGCTCTGAAACTTTTTTACCCGTATTAGATAATATTTCCAGCAGTCTTAATGCTGCATAGACTGCATCGTCGTATCCAAAAAATCTGTGAGAAAAAAATATATGCCCGCTCATTTCCCCAGCAAGCTCTGCTCCATCTTCTTTCATTTTCCTTTTTATCAGGGAATGCCCTGTTTTCCACATAAGAGGTCTGCCGCCACTTTCTTTTATACAGTTAAATAATCTGCCCGAGCATTTAACATCCCCAATAATTTGAGCTCCCGGAACCTCTTTTAATAGCTGCCTTGCAAGAATGAGCAAGAGCATGTCTCCCCAGACTATATTTCCGTTTTCATCTATGACTCCGATTCTGTCGGCATCACCGTCAAAACCAAATCCAATATCCAAATCATTATCTTTAACGGCTTTAATTAAGTCCTGAACATTTTCTTCAACGGTTGGATCAGGATGGTGATTGGGAAAACTTCCATCGGGTGTAGTATAAAGCTCAACTACCTCACAACCCTTCTTTTTCATAATATCCGGGCCGACCAGCCCACCCATGCCATTGCCGCAGTCCACTCCAACCTTAAGCCCAGGTTTTATATCTATATTTTCTGTCAGGTAGTTAACATATGAATCCATTATATTTGAGTGCTCAGTCTTTCCATTTCCCTGAGCAAATTTGCCTCTGTCAGCAATCTCTCTAATTTCCTGAATTTGGCTTCCAAAAAGCGACTCTTTTCCTAAACAAAGTTTTATGCCGTTATATTCACTTGGATTATGACTTGCCGTTATTATCACTCCCCCCCCCACGGGCAGGTTGAAAAGGGAAAAGTAAACTATTGGTGTCGAAACCATTCCAAGATCCAATACGTCTACTCCACAAGCGTTCAGTCCCCTGCAAAATGCCTTGGCATATTGCGGTGAACTTTCTCTGCAGTCTCTTCCAATAGATACTGATTTTTTGCCGTGATTTGTCAGATATGTTCCAAAAGCCCTGCCTATAGTTTCAACGACATGTTCATTTAAATCTTCATCTACTATTCCCCGAATATCATATTCTCTGAATATCCCCGGATTTATTTTTAGCATTCCATATTCTCCAACTGCATAATTACTAATCTTTTTTAGAGCGATAAATTTAGTGTATCAATTTTGAAAAGTGATTATTCCTGATTAAATTAAACAAACAAATCTAGATTTAATAAAATGAATGTTTCAAAACAATTAGATACTTTTGTATAAATGCATATAAAAATATCAGAGTCATATTTCTATCCCTTGACTTAACACTCCTGGCTTCTTATTCTTTGAACCCATGATTTTTCCTACATATACAGATTTTAAGAAAAAATTAAATAAGGGAAATCTTATACCCGTATGGAGCGAAATTCTAGCAGATTTCGATACTCCCGTGTCGGCTCTTAAAAAGATACAAAAGGGGAAATACTCGTTTTTATTTGAGAGTGTAGAAGGGGGGGAAAAATGGGGGAGGTACAGTTTTCTAGGTACTGAACCATCGGCAATTTTCAGGTCTAAGGGCAGCAGAATAGAGATTATCGAAAATGGTAAAACTAAAGTGCTGCAAGGCAACCCCATAGATCACTTAAGGATTTTAATGTCAAGATACAAACCTGTGCCCTGCGCCGAGTTGCCTAGATTTTCTGGGGGGGCTGTAGGGTTTTTTGCATATGACATCGTAAGGTTTATTGAAGACCTGCCGGTAGATACTACCGATGACCTTGATACCTGGGACTGCCTATATATGATTGCAGACTCAATTCTGGTTTTTGATAACGTAAGCCATAAAGTAAAAATAATTTCTAACGCATATGTTGAAAATAAAAGATATGCAAAAAGAGCTTATGAGCAGGCACTGCAAAAAATAGATAAATTAAAGTCACGCCTTAGGAAAAAGGCTTCATTCTATGAAAATCGGGATCAGAATAAAAAGGGGAAAAAATTAAATGTAAAACTAGTTTCTAATTTTAAACCAGCAGATTATAAAGATGCTATAAATAAGACAAAAAAATATATAAGAGAAGGGGATATTATTCAGGCAGTAATATCTCAGAGGTGGAAAACCAAGCTCAAAGTTGACCCCCTGGATTTGTATAGAGCACTTAGGATTCTAAATCCCTCGCCTTACCTTTTTTATTTAAAAATGGGGTCAGAATATTTGGTTGGATCATCCCCCGAGGTTATGGTCAGGGTAGAGGGAAGCAATGTAGAAAACAGACCAATTGCGGGTACGCGTCCAAGAGGAAAAAACGAGCGTGAAGATCTCAAATTTGAAAAAGAACTGCTTGCAGATCCTAAAGAAATAGCAGAACACATAATGCTGGTTGATTTAGCGAGAAACGATCTTGGAAGAATAGCAAAAGTAGGCAGCGTGAAAGTGGATGAACTTATGACAATAGAAAAATATTCCCACGTCATGCATATCGTATCCAATGTAATTGCCAAGTTGCAAAGAGGCAAAGACTCTTATGATGTAATAAAAGCTACTTTCCCTGCTGGCACTTTGTCTGGAGCACCCAAAGTAAGAGCAATGGAAATTATTGAAGAGATGGAGCCTACCAGAAGAGGAACTTATGGGGGAGCTGTAGGTTATTTCAGCTTTTCGGGTAATATGGATACTTCTATAACTATAAGAACTTTCTTTATTAAAGATGACAACATTTATCTTCAGGCAGGCGCTGGTATAGTAGCGGATTCGGTGCCTGAAAATGAATACAATGAATCAGTAAATAAGGCCAAGGCCCTTGTAAAAGCTATAGAGCTTACACAAAATGGCCTGTAGTAAATATTAATAACTATACAAACTGCAGAGCAATAAACATGATTTTAATGCTTGATAACTATGATTCATTTACATATAACCTGGTTCATTATCTGGGCGAACTTGGTGAAGATGTGGAGGTTTATAGAAATGATAAAATTACAGTAGAACAAATCGAGCAAGCAGATCCGGAAATAATAATGATCTCTCCCGGCCCCTGCACTCCCAAAGAGGCAGGCATTTCAATAGATTTGGTTAATAGGTTCAAAGGCAATAAACCTATTTTTGGGGTTTGCCTCGGTCATCAGTCCATTGCCCAGGCATTTGGAGCAAAGATCGTAAAGGCAAAAAAACTGCTGCATGGTAAAACTTCTGAAATATTTCATGATGGCAAAGGAATTTATAAGGGAATAGAAAACCCATTTGTAGCCACCAGATATCATTCATTAATAATCGACAAAAAAACTCTTCCAAAAGAGTTCGAAATTTCCGCCTGGACAAAGCAGGACGAGATAATGGGCATCAGGCATAGAAAATATCAAATTGAAGGAGTACAGTTCCACCCGGAGTCAATTCTTACTATAAGAGGAAAGGATCTCCTGAAAAATTATTTAAATGAAACAAGGACAGTAAGATAATTTTTCTTGATACAATTTTCACAATTAACAATAAACTGGAGTATAAATGAAGCTTTTATTTAAACCGCGAGATGAAAAACATTTAGGAGAAGGAGACCTGCCTTTCGGAACTTTTGACGATACATCAAACTGGCTTCCCATAACACGGTATTTAGAGATGGGAGCAGAAAGAATCCCAAGAAAAATACTATTTAAGGTTGCAAATAATGACGGAATATTAAAAGAACAATATACATACGAACAGACAAACGAATGGTCCAACAGGATCGCAAACGGGCTATTCAGCAAACATGAAATAAAAAAGGGTGACAAAGTTGGAATATATATGCTCAATTGTTCTGAATATATATTTTCAATTTTAGCAATACATAAGGTTGGCGGTATACAGGTGCCAATTAATAAGGATGAAAAAGGGCAACGGCTTTGTTATATAATAAATTATTCAGAAATGAAAGCCCTGATTGTTGATAAATCTAGCCTTCCATTTATTGAAGAAATTTCGGATCAGCTTCAAAATCTTAAGCTCGTTATTATAACAGGTGAATCTGATAATATTCCCTCAAAAGTCGGGAGTATACCTTGTGTTAGTTTTAGCAATTTTAACAAATTTTCAAAATTCAATCACAATCAGTCTGTGAAAGTTTCCGATGTTGAGAGGTGCATGTTTACCTCTGGGACAACCGGTATGCCAAAAGGAGTACTTAGAGAGCATGGCGGGGTAATTTTAACTGTCAGAGCTTACCTGCAGCAGCACGGCATTAGAAGCGGAGATACACTGATGAGTGTTCTCACACTTGCACATGCAAACGCACAGGTAATGTGCCTTTTTGCTTCAATAGGGGCAGGGGCTACGGCTGTATTCTATCCAAGGTTTTCTGCATCTAATTTTTGGAAGTGGGCTTATGAGTGTGGAGCCACTGTAACAAATATGCTTGGCTCAGTTGCTGAATATCTATGGTCAGCGCCCGAAAGTGAGTGGGACTCCAAACATAAAGTTAGAACAGTTCTTTCCGGACCGGCTCCTAAAAATCTAGAAGAGTTCCAGAACAGGTTTAATACCAGAACAATAGATGGCTACGGTTCTACAGAGATGGGAATGGTTTTATGGAAGGATCCCGAAGATCACAGACCAGGTTCTTCCGGTTATCCTATGCAGGGGTACTATGTAGAACTAAGAAATCCTTTAAATCAAAATAAAATTATAAGCCCGCTTTGGGATTCGACAGATGATCAAACACCCCCGGATGAAGCAAAAGGTCTTTTATATATAAGACCGCTTATTCCTCACACAACCCTCAATGAGTATTTCAAAGATGAAAAAAGAACTAAAGAGGCATTTGATGAGGAAGGATTTTTTAATTCAGACGATCTCTTTGCAAGAGCAATGGACGGAAGATACTATTTTGTAGGCAGGTACAGCAGAATAAGGGTATCCGGAGAAAATGTTGATCCGGTTGCAGTTGCAAATGAAGCAACCGAGTATGAACCTATATATGAGGCGATAGCAGTTGGCTTAAGACTCCCAAATGTAGCCGATGATGAAATAAAACTAAACATTACTTTAAAATCAGGCGCTGCGTTTGATCCTGTAGAGTTTTGCAAGTGGATGGCAGAGCGAGTTATTGTTGCTATGGTTCCAAGGTTCATAGAGGTTTATGAAAACGGGTTTCCGCTAACTGCCACACAAAAAGTAAGGGTGGCCGAGCTAAAGGAACTATCTGATAAAACCTGGGATAGGAATGAGTCTGGTTTAAAATTTAGTGCCAGGAAATAATCTTCTAATGTTTTAAAACTTTACAGTTATTATGATTAGGTAATCACAAGCGACCCATTCAGTAGCAATTATGGCTCAAAAACAAACAGTCTATCTCATTGATGGAAGCTCATATATTTTTCGTGCTTATCACGCTATAAGGATTCTTAC
>SMWS01000067.1 GCA_004356685.1 Deltaproteobacteria bacterium | reverse complement strand
GAAGCCAATCTAAATGCAAATACTGGAAGACCATTCTCTTGGTTTAAAGACAATAATTCGTTGTTAATAAAAACAATTTCAAAAGATAAACAAGCACTTATTGATACTAAAACTGCGATTCCAACCGGCCCAACCATATCTGTAAGTGAAGCCGGTAAAAAAGCACAGAACAGAACATATCAAGATCTTCTTAAAAATAAAACTGATGAACACAATTTTGAACAATTGACACTTTCAGAATTATATAAAGTAGATTTAAATGGGAATAAAACATCATGGATGAAAAGTGATATGTATAGAACTATTTCATTTTCTCCAGATGGCAATTATATTATGGTAACTACTATTGAAAAACCATTTTCTTATTTAGTTACTTATAGAAGATTTCCATCAAAAACCAATATTTATAACACCAACGCAGATTTAATAAGTACTGTATTACAAGTACCCTTAATTGAAGACTTACCAAAAGGATTTATGTCTGTTAGAAAAGGGAAAAGAAATCTTTCATGGAGAGGAGATAAAGCGGCTACAATTGTTTGGGCTGAAGCTTTAGATGAAGGCGATGCTGCTAAAGAAGTACCTTATAGAGATCAGATTTTTCAATTTGATGCACCTTTTAAAGGGAATGGTACACCTTTAGTTAAAACCGTTGGTCGTTTTTCCCGAATTGATTGGGGAAATAATAATACAGCAATTGCTTATGATTATTGGTGGAATACCAGAAACACAAAAGCCTATGTATTTAACCCTTCAAACACAAATATTGAACCAGATATTATTTGGGATAGAAACTATCAAGACCGTTATAGTGATCCCGGAAACTTTGTTACAAAACGAAATAAATTCGGTGTTTATACACTAGATATAGTGGATGGAAATGCCTATTTAATTGGAGACGGCTTTAGTAAAAAAGGGAAATTTCCTTTTATTGATGAAATAAATTTATCTACCAAAGAAACAAAACGTTTATACCAATCAAATTTAACCGATAAAGTTGAAGACATTTCTTATGCTTTAGATATGAATAAAGGCGAAGTATTAGTCAGAATCGAATCTAAAAACGAATATCCGAATTATTATGTAAGAAATATTAAGAACAAAAAAGGACTTGTACCTCTAACCCAATTTGAGAATCCTTTTAAAAGTATTCAAGATGTCCATAAAGAGGTCATTAAATACAATCGCGAAGATGGATTAGAGTTATCAGGAATCCTATATCTACCTACCAATTATAAAGAAGGCAAAAAATATCCAATGATAATGTGGGCATATCCAAGAGAATATAAAGATAAAAATACTGCTGGGCAAAGTACTTCCAATTCAAATCAATTTACTTATCCTTCCTATGGTTCACCAATTTTTTGGGTAACAAAAGGCTACGTGGTTTTAAATAATGCATCTTTCCCTATTGTTGGTGAGGGCGAAGAACAACCAAATGATTCTTTTAGAACCCAGCTTGTGGCAAATGCCAAAGCAGCAATTGATGCCGTAGATGCATTAGGATATATAGATAGAAATAGAGTAGCTGTAGGTGGGCATTCTTATGGTGCATTTATGGTCGCCAATTTATTAGCTCATTCAAATTTATTTGCCGCCGGAATAGCAAGAAGTGGTGCATATAATAGAACCTTAACACCTTTTGGATTTCAAAGTGAAGAACGGAGCTATTGGGAAGCTCCCGAAGTATATTATAATATGTCTCCTTTTATGCATGCTGACAAAATGAAAACACCTTTATTATTAATTCATGGTGAAGCAGATAATAATTCCGGAACCTATCCTTTACAAAGCGAGCGCTATTTTAACGCTTTAAAAGGACTTGGAGCTCCGGTTCGATTGGTTATGCTACCAAAAGAAAGTCATGGGTACAGAGCAAGAGAATCTGTTTTACATTTACTATGGGAACAGGACCAGTGGCTTGAAAAATATGTGAAAAACAAACCAGATACTACTCCCTCGCTAAATTCAGCTAATAAAACTTTTAAAGATTAATCGTATTAAAGGCATAAAAAAATGCAGAAAAAGGCTTCAAAAAAGACCATTCCTTTAAGAATGGCTTTTTTTATGTAATGCCAGTTTGTCACATTTAACGAATTGGCATTTTTGTTGCCAATACTTTAAAAGAAAAATAAAGCTAAAATTAATAAGATTTCCTCTTGAGTTTATCTTGAGCGATAGTCGAAAGGTGGAAATGACAAATAAAACAAACATATTATGGCAAAAGGAAATATTAATGTTGCAGTAGAAAACATTTTCCCTTTAATTAAAAAATTCTTGTACAGCGATCACGAAATCTTTTTACGTGAGCTAATAAGTAATGCGACAGATGCGACTTTAAAATTGAAACATATTGCAAACGTTAGTGATGCTAAAGTTGAATATGGCAATCCGCAAATTGAAGTTAAAATTGATAAAAAGAAGAAAAGACTTCACATTATTGACCAAGGGTTAGGAATGACTGCCGAAGAAGTGAAAAAATATATTAATGAAATCGCTTTTTCGGGTGCTGAAGAATTTTTAGATCAATACAAAGACAAGGCTGGAAAAGCGGAAGAAACTGGAATTATCGGACATTTTGGTCTTGGTTTTTATTCCGCTTTTATGGTGGCTGAAAAAGTAGAAATTCTTACTAAATCATTTAAAGAAAACGAAGATGCTGCACATTGGACTTGTGATGGCTCTACAGAATACACTTTGGTAAAAGGAAAGAAAAAAGACAGAGGCACCGAGATTATTCTTCATATTGCTGAAGACTCCACAGAGTTTCTTGAAGAATCTCGTATCAACGAGTTACTTAACAAGTATAACAAATTTATGCCTATTCCAATTAAATTTGGAACCAAAGAAGCAACAATTCCTCTTCCTGATGATGCTGACAAAGATGCAAAACCAGAAAAGAAAACCATAGATAACATTATCAACAATCCAAATCCTGCGTGGACAAAACAACCTGCCGATTTAAAAGACGAGGATTATAAAAGTTTTTATCGCGAACTGTATCCAATGCAATTTGAAGAGCCCTTGTTTCATATCCATCTTAATGTGGATTATCCGTTTAACCTGACAGGAATTCTGTATTTCCCGAAGATTACGAACGATTTGAATATTCAGAAAGATAAAATTCAACTGTACCAAAATCAAGTGTTTGTAACCGATAATGTAGAAAACATTGTTCCCGAATTTTTAACAATGCTTCGTGGTGTTATAGATTCTCCTGATATTCCGTTAAACATTTCTCGCTCCTATTTACAAGCAGATGGTGCCGTGAAAAAGATTGCTTCTTATATTACTCGTAAAGTTGCCGATAAATTAAAATCGCTATTTAATGACAATCGTGAAGATTTCGAAAAGAAATGGGACGATATTAAAATTGTAATTGAATATGGAATGCTTTCAGAAGAAAAATTCTTTGAAAAAGCTGATGCTTTTGCATTGTATCCAACTGTAGATGGTAAATATTATACCTACGACGAATTATACAACAAGATAAAAGCAAATCAAACCGATAAAGACGACAAATTAGTGATTCTTTACGCTTCTAATAAAGATGAACAACACTCATATATTGAAGCTGCAAAAGCCAAAGGTTACGAAGTATTGTTGTTGGATTCTCCGATTATATCACATTTAATTCAGAAGCTAGAAACTTCTAAAGAAAATATATCTTTTGCTAGAGTAGATGCAGATCATATTGATAACCTCATCAAAAAAGAAGATACTAAAATTTCTAAATTAAGTGATGAAGAAAAAAACAAGTTAGACGACTTGTTAAAAGAAGTAATTTCTTCAGAAAAATTTATGGTACAATTAGAGCCTATGGATAGCAACGCTGCTCCGTTTATAATTACGCAACCAGAATTTATGCGCCGTATGAAAGAAATGCAACAAACTGGCGGAGGCAGTATGTTTGGCATGAATAATATGCCCGAAATGTACAACCTCGTGGTAAACACAAATCATGAATTAGTTGGTCAAATTCTAGGCACAAAGACCAAAAAGAAACAGGAACGGCTTATAAACCAAAGTTTAGATTTAGCGAGACTTTCGCAAGGTTTGTTAAAAGGTGAAGAATTGACAAACTTTATTAAACGTAGTTATGAGATGATAAAATAAGCGAAGCGTATTCCCGAGAGTGGGAAACTCATTGTCATTCCCTTGAAAAAGGGAAACTCATAAAACCCAAAACCACTTTGTAAAAGCAAAGTGGTTTTTTATTGACATAGTGAGAAAAATCTACTACATTCGTTCCTGCTTGTCGACAGGAAGAAAACAATTAAAACTGATTATAAAATTACCACCAATTATCAGTTTAAACATTTAAAATGGATAAAATAAAGCTTTCAGACAATTTGAAAATTTCACCTTTAGTTCACGGACACTGGAGGTTACTTGACTGGAATATGTCAAATCAAGAATTACTAGAATTAATTCAAAAGTTAATTGAACTTGGAATAACAACTTTTGATCATGCAGATATCTACGGCAATTATAACAATGAGGAATTATTTGGAAATGCTTTAGCTATAAAAAAAGGACTCCGAAATGATATCCAAATTATTACTAAATGTGGTATTAAGCCTGTTTCGGATAAATTTCCTAAAAGACAAATTGGCTATTATGATTATGATTTTGAGCATATTATTTCTTCAGTAAATAACTCTTTAGCAAATTTTGGAACTGACTATATAGACCTACTTTTACTTCATCGTCCTTCCCCATTTTTTAACCCAGAAGAGGTGGCTAAGGCTTTTTCCCTTTTGAAACAAAGCGGGAAAGTATTGCATTTCGGAGTTTCAAATTTTAACCCTCAGCAGTATGAAATGCTAAATTCTTACTTAAATGATGATTTGGTGACTAATCAGGTAGAAATATCTCCTTTTTGTTTAGAAAATTTCGACAATGGAAATATGGACTTTTTTCTTAAAAAAAGAATAAAACCTTTGGCATGGTCTCCTTTAGCCGGAGGTAAAATAATAAGTCCTGAAGGAGAAAAAGAACAAAGAATATTTAATAGTTTAACTGAAGTTGCCAACGAACTTGATGTTGACAGTATTGATAAGATTATTTATAGTTGGTTACTAAAGCATCCTGCTCATATAATTCCGATTATTGGTAGCGGAAAAATATCGAGAATAAAAAATGCTGTAGAAGCTTTAAATATTGACATGAGTATTGAACAGTGGTTGAATATATATATTGCCTCTGTGGGAAAACAATTACCTTAGCCATATTTGGCATAATATGAACTGTTGGCAACATTTATATGCAATAGTGGAAACAGTACTAAAACCAAATAATTAACAAAAATGAAGGGTCAGTAAGTAGCAATCCACCACTTCTCATACATGCGACTCTTAAAAAATATGCAAATAATCTCGACCAATATCGCAAAGCCAACAACCATTTTATGGAGAGGAAAAAAAGTCACAACTGGCATTTATAAAACCCCAACTAAACAACCTATTTTTTTAGGAAAAGAAGTAGTAAAAGATGATGAAGTGTCAGATAGAAGGTATCATGGAGGTCTTTACAAAGCCTGCTACTTATTTTCGGCAGATAACTATGACTATTGGAAAAAATTGCACCCAAATTTAGAATGGAATTGGGGAATGTTTGGAGAAAACCTTACGGTTTCAGGATTAGATGAAACCAAAATTTGTATTGGTGATATTTATAAAATTGGTTCTTCATTAATACAAATTACACAACCACGTGAACCTTGTTTTAAATTTGGTATAAAGTTCGGCACACAAAAAGTACTCAAGCAATTTATTGAGCACAACCATTCTGGAACTTATGTTCGCGTTTTAGAAGAAGGTTATGTGAAAACTGGAGACCCTCTTGAATTAATTGAACAAGCAAAAAACAGTTTAACAACATCGCAGTTTTTTAATTTGTTATTTGTAAAAGACAAAAATCAAGAGTTACTAAATTTAGCAATAAATAACGATGTTCTCCCAGAGGAAAAAAGAGAAAAATTAAAGGCTTATTTATATTAGTTTACTTTATAAACACCTCTTTCAAATTTATCTATTAACATTCCCATTTTTTTGGTAACCTTTTCAAAAGCTCTTGATTCTGTAAGTAATCTTACATCTTCTATTCGTGCTGCTTCGCTATTGTATTCACATTCCCAAATTACATGAGATAATTCTCCATTTTCTCCAATGCGTTTTAAAACTCTTCCAACTGCTAATCCCAAACTATCTCTCACTTTACTCGCATACAAACGATGTGCATAAACCTCATCAATTTTCCCTTCTTTGCCCAATAGTAATTTTGAACAACTATAGTTTGATCTACTTGTGTATCAGTTGTTGTGAAAGTTAAAAAGAATACTAAAAGAAGGAATGTCACAATTTTTTTCATGGTATAATATGTATGGTCGTTAAAATTATAAAAGTAATAAATTCATTTTTGTAACTAAATCTCTTATTAGTCGTCATATAAAAAAACCGTAATTTCAATCCAACCAATATTCATAAAATGAAACATTCATAATTAGACTTTTAATCACACTAGAAATGATTATATGAATGTTCCATCTGACCATTAAAAAACAATAAAAATAAACAGATGAAAACACTACGTCAATTAAAAAACCAATCTCTTTTTATCTTATGCTTACTATTTGTAACCATTGGTTATACTCAAACTTTAGAAGAAAACATCGATCAATTATTAGAAGCTAAATACAAACCTAACGAACCAGGAGCTGTAACATTAATTTATAAAAATGGCGAGGTTATATACAGAAAAGCTTTTGGTAATGCCAACCTTGAATTAGGAATTGCAATGACACCTGTTAATGTATTTGAAATCGGTTCCATTACCAAGCAATTTACAGCAATATCCATTTTAATGTTAAGGGAACAAGGAAAATTAAATTTAGAGGATGAAATCACTAAATTTATTCCAGACTATCCAACAAGCGACAAAACAATAACCGTTCATCATTTATTAAACCACACTTCTGGCATAAAGAGTTATACAAGTATGGAAAGCTTTATGAAAAATGCTCGTATTGATATGACTCCAACAGAATTGATTAATGTTTTTAAAAACGAACCAATGGATTTTGATCCAGGTGAAAATTTCCTGTATAATAATTCGGGATACATTTTACTTGGTTATATTATTGAAGTTGTTTCTGAACAAAGCTATGCTGATTTTATAGAAAAAAATATTTTTGAAAAATTAGGAATGAAAAAATCTTATTATGGCAGTATGTCTAAACTAATAAAGAACAGAGCTTCTGGTTATCAAAACAGAAATGGTTATATAAATGCAGATTATTTAAGCTTGACCTTACCTTATGCAGCTGGATCAATTATGTCAACAGTTGATGATTTACTTATCTGGCAAAAAGCTTTAAACACCAATCAATTAATTACACGTACAAGTTATGAGAAAGCAATACATGGCTCTACGCTTAATGATGGCGAACATATAAGCTATGGATACGGTTTAATGGAAGGCGATATTAATGGCTCAGTAAGTATTTCGCATGGTGGAGGAATTTTTGGATATACAACACATGGCATTTATTTACCTGAAGAAGATGTGTTTGTTTCAATCTTGACTAATTGTTCTTGTAATTCTCCAAGTGGTGTTACAAACAAAATTGCAGCATTGGTTATCGGAAAACCGTTTCCAGATATTAAAGATGCCATAACTTTAACCGAAAGTGAGCTTCAAAAATGGACAGGAGCATATCAATTTGAAGATGGTGCTGTTAGATTTATCATAGTAAAAGAAGGTAAAATATTTAGCCAAAGAGAAGGTAGTACAGTTTTTGAAATTTATTCAATGACTGCTGATCAATTTATTTTTGAAGATGGTAATATCACTTATAATTTTTCAGAAAAAGATGGAAAGAAACAAGCTAGTTTTGAAAACGGAGGAAACAAATCTATTGGAATTGAAACAGATAAAAAACCAGAACCAGAAAAAACTGCAATTACAGTCGATGCAGAAATACTCAAACAATATATTGGTAAATATGAGTTACAACCAGGATTTGTAATTGAAATAGCAACAAAGGAAAATCAAATTTTTGCACAACTTACAGGACAACCACAATTTGAAATTTTTGCTGAAACAGAAACAACATTCTTTTTTAAAGTTGTACCTGCAAGTATAGACTTTAATAAAAATGATAATGGTGAAGTTACAAGTTTAACCTTGCATCAAGGTGGACGAGATATTGAAGCTAAAAAAATTGAGTAATCTTTTTTAATCATAGTAGCATTAAACCACTTCTTTAATTTTGAAGTGGTTTTTTATTCTTAAATATAATTAATATTCAAATTGCCTATTAAAATAATGTTTCATCATTGGTATTTGTATAAAAAACACTAATCCACATAAACCTATGGCATACATTAAAGTTTTAGAAAACGTAATTCTGGAAATCGCTTCTGTAACTTTATTATTAGAAATAATGCTGTAGTCTACATTGTCAAACCATCCTAATCCTTCCAATCCACTACTGAAAATACCATAAGTCAAACCACCAATTACCAAAATAGAAATTATTAACCATCCGCTTTTTGAAATTAGGGGTTTGTACACGGTAATACTACTAGTGGCCGAAGCCTCAACTTTTGCCATTATTTTCGCAGTAAAATCTAATGATGGTGATTCTAGAGATGACAATTGCATCACTTTTTTTGCCAATTTATCTAAATGCTGTTCTGTATGTTCCTTCATAGCTTTCGATTATTTCTGGTTCTAAATGTTGCTTTAATATTGTAGCCAATTTTTTTCGGTTTCTAAAAAGCTTCACTTTAACATTGTTAGGTTTTAAACCTGTAATTTTTGATATTTCGTCTAAAGATAGTTCTTCAAAATAATATAAAGTTAAAATAAAACTATCTTCACTTGGCAACATTTCTAAACATTTTTTAATTGCCAATTGTTTTTCTTGTTCTTCAAGAGCATCTAAAGCATT
>SMWS01000066.1 GCA_004356685.1 Deltaproteobacteria bacterium | reverse complement strand
ATTAGGTAACTGATTTGGTAAGATAAAGTAACCAGGAGGTGTCTAATGAATACAGTGAAATAGTAATAGTAAATATATGGATACCTGATACAACCATTCAGGTATGACATATCGAAGCATCATTGCGAGAAGCTTATCCTGAACTTGCTTCAGGATCTGCGACGAAGCAATCTCAAGAGCACCATACTTTTACAAAATGTACTGAGTTTATCGAAGTGCGTGTTGTGTAGCCAGTCATTCCGTGATGTTTGTACACGGAATCTATAGCGTTTCTAAATATGGATACCTGATACAACCATTCAGGTATGACAACACACTTTTCTGTCATTCCGCCATGTCTCCCCGATAAAAACTTTCGAGGACAGGTGCAGACGGAATCTATAGTGTAAAAAAACCACTCCTGTTGACAAGAGCTTATTATATTTTGGGAACAGAAGAGGTTAATGCATAAAATAGGTTGAATTTTTCTTCAGTGTTAAACGCCTGAGAAAGTAAGTACTTTTTGAGGGGAAGATATTGCGAATAAAACAGATATAAATCAGGAGGAGGAGGATTAAGTTATGGATAAAGAGATATACGATAATAGCAAAAGGTGTTTTGAAGGATCATGCACAATGAGAGCATATATGTCACACATGAAGGGAATGATGAGAAGCGGGAAAATAATCCTGCCATTTGTGTTGAGCTTTCTACTGGCAATAGGAGCGTTGGCAAAGGGTGGTGATCTTCTCTGGGACGACCTGTTTGACAAGGGTGGCGGTTTCAATTTTGCCCGTGCCATAACTGCCCAGGGAAACATGGTCTATGCAGCAGGCACTGGGGAGACAGCCGGTAGTGATTTTGAGTTTGTAGTAAGGGCATATGATGCCAGATGAGCTGATGGGCAGCTATGGACCAAGAATTTATGAAATAATACTGACAGACACCAATTAAAATAAAAGCAGTTATTTGTTAAACGTAGTTTTGTAGCTGTAATAAACTAGATTTTATCATGCTTATGTAAAAGTTCATATACATATGAGACAGTAATAAAGAGCAAAGAGGGGTAAACTACATAGCAAGGAGGAACCTCTCGATGAGTTATTTTAGTATAGCAAAAGGATTTCATGAACTATCAAGCCACCCGCCGCCTGAGCTAACCCTTTGGTTGTGGCTTGGTTAGAGAAAAACTCTATGAAGAATATTTAGCATATATGCTCTGATAATGTTTTACTTCGTCTAATTTCCCTCTTTTTTTTGCACCATTCAAATAAATTATACATTTTTTTATTAATTCTTCCCTGGTTTTTTCATATTGTTCGTCATTCAGAGTTCCGCTCCTAAGAATTTTATCCAGGGCAGCAATCCTGTATTTATCGAGGCCGGGCTGCAAAGATAACTGATCGGCTCTGCCACCGTCTTTGATTGTAAGTGATTGGGGAATGAGTTTAACTTCGTATCTGCTTGTGGCTCTAAGCCAGAAATCATAATCTTCACATGCGGGTAGAGACTGATCAAAAATTCCAATATCATCAAATACATCTCTATTTACAACCGACGTCGACATGCCTATGCAACATATGGGAAGGGCATTAAAATATACATATCCGTCAGGTTTTTTGTGTTTTTTCTTCTGATTTAGCAGTCTGCCTCTTCTATACCAGAGTTCTTCGGTATGAAATATCTTAATTTCGGGAAAATTGTTTATGTATTCAAAAGTTTTTTCTAATTTATTTGCAACCCACCTGTCATCTGAATCAAGGAATGCAACATACCTTCCATTTGATTGTTCCAGGCCTTTATTTCTGGCAAAAGATACCCCTTTGTTTTCCTGGTAGAAATATTTAATTCTTTTATCTGAATATTCATATAACATCTGTTTAGTATCATCTGTAGAACCATCATCAATGATGATTATTTCAAAATCATCAAAAGTCTGATCAAATACTGAATTCACTGCTATTTTTAGAAAGTCTTTTCTGTTAAAAGTTGGAATGATTACAGTGAAAAGTGGAGTATCAGTCTTAGGGTTCATTTATTTATATAAGATTTCAATAAAATATATTATATTTAATAGTGACTGGAAATATAATTAATATAAAATTAGAATTAAATTATAAGGAGGTAATTTTATGAAGCTTATTTTTTCATTAATGTTTGTTCTTACAATATTTTTCACACAATTAGAAATGTCTTTTGCTGCCGGCGACATGACAAAACAAGAGCCTGTTGAAATTTATGTTAATCTTGGAAATGAAAAAGGTGAAATAAAATTTTTCCCAAACAAGCTTTTGCTTGAAACCGGGAAATTATACAAACTTATTATTAAAAATAATAGTCCACAAAAACATTACTTCAGTTCCGATAAATTCTCTCAAGCTGTTTTTACCAGGAAGGTTCAGATTAGCACTAGCAGTGGAAAGCCTATTGCCGAAATAAAGGGTTTGGTTCGTGAGATTGAAGTATATCCCGGAAGAACTGCTGAGTGGTGGTTTGTTCCTTTAAAAACCGGCAAATTTGATGATCTAAGGTGTACTATCCCCGGCCATGCAGAAGCAGGTATGGTGGGAGTGATAGAAATAAAATAGGTTTATTGAACTCGATTAAAGAATATGAAACTGATTATTTCATTGATTTTTATTTTGTTTTTTTCACACGCAGCTTGGGCTGAAATGTATAAATGCATAGACGCAAACGGCAAAGCATCTTATAGTAATTTACCCTGTCCTGAAGGAACCAATTCAGAGCAATTGAAATCCTTTGGTAAATTTACAAATCAGTCGGATGAAAGCTATGATCAAGATTTAGAATATCAGGAGAATATAGAAGCAATTGAAGTTACACCAAAACAGAACTCACAAAGCGTACTGCATATTAGTAATGGAGAAAGGGTATATCTGCAGGATCATATGGAATATGGCAAGTACACAGCGTTTTTTTTCTATGCCCCGTGGTGTCCATACTGCAGAAAAGCAAGACCGCTGATTCAGGATTCGGCTAATGCTCATGACAATTTGGTACTGAGAGAAATAAATATTGTTGACTGGAAAAGCCCTGTTAAAGATCAATATCAGATACCCGCAATACCTTATTTCAAACTTTATGACCAAAAGGGAAACCTTATATCGGAAGGTACACAATCTTCATCCAAGGTGTATAATTATATATTGGATCCAAACCTTATTAAATAATTAAGTTTTATTGATATTGAACCAATATCTTCTGATCCCATGAGTCTTATTCTTCTTAATAACTTTTTATTAAATTTTCATAACAATAAAACTCTTTGAATCTTTTGTTATAGATATTTGTCTAAATATGTAAATAAGGGATGTAATTTAAACAAAAAAATGAGAAAGGTGCTAATTTTATATAGTATAACGAATACCGGATTTGAGAATTAATAAATTATGCCACTTAACCCCACCATCTCCCAAGTGAAGTCTGATTTTTAATCAGACTTCACTCCCTCTGTAGTTTATAATTAATTCCCTTGAGAAATATTACTATTGCAGTAACTATTGGTATCAGTTTACCGAACTAATACAATAATCATGATAAAAGCAGTAATTTTTGATATGGACGGGGTGATGATAGACAGCGAGCCGCTCTGGGAAAAGACAGAAAAAATCATGATGGCCAGGAAGGGTTTAGCATATAATCCTGTTTACAGGGAAAAAATTGTTGGATTAGGACAAAAAGAATCTGCAGTACTCCTTAAAGAAACCTTTTCTTTAAATGAAAATATTGAAGATATAATTGATCAAAGGATTTCCGTACTTCTTGATATTTATGACAGGGAATTATCTCTTGTAAGAGGCTTAACAGAGCTTCTGGATTCAGTATCAAAAAGTACTTTGAAAGTTGCTCTAGCTTCAAGTTCACCGCTTAAAGTTATTGAATTTGTTCTCAGTAAGTTTGATCTAAATAAATACTTCGATCTGGTTGTTTCAGGGGATATGGTCGAACATGGCAAGCCCAGTCCTGATATTTATAATTATACTGCCGAGAGTCTCGGATTAGAGTGTGATGAGTGTGTGGTAATTGAAGATTCCATAAATGGAGTTATTTCTGCAAAAAGTGCGGGTATGTACTGCATAGCAATTCCAGACAAAAGACTCAATCCCGATGGTTTTAAAAAAGCGGATATAATCATGAGCAATTTAAAATGTGTTGACATGCAGTTGTTAACTAAACTTGGTGTCTAAATAATTTTTAAAATTAGTTCAAACTTCTTATTTCTGACTGGAGCTTATATAAGTTTGAATAAAGCCCATCGTTTTTAAGCAATTCGGTGTGTGCGCCCTCTTCAATTATTTCACCGTTATGAATTACGATTATACGGTCAGTTTCTTTCACGTTTGAGAGTCTATGAGCAATTATCAATGTAGTAATTTTTCCTTTCCCTTCTTTAATTTTACCTTGAATGGATTGTTCAAGGGATGCGTCGATGTGTGATGTGGCTTCATCCAGTATAAGAAACTTGGCATTTTTAGAAAAAGCTTTTTCCAAGGATACCAGCTGTTTTTCTCCAGAAGATATATGATGACCATTTCTGGACGTCGTTACCGGGTAAATGCCTTTTGGTGTAGAGGCTGACTGAAAGCCTGCTGCTTCGTCTTCGCCTGCATTTTGACCCATCAAAAAAGCATCCTGGAAAACGGATGATATATTAATTCTTAAGTATTGTGGGTCATAATCATTAATATTAATATCATCGATGAGGATTTGCCCTTTGTTAATCTTGTAAAATTTAAGGATAAGATTAACAATAGTTGTTTTTCCAGAACCGGTCAGACCTACAAGTGCTATTGTTTCTCCCGGGCTAACCTTAAACGATATATCTTTTAATACCCACTGTTCATCATTATAGGCAAACCATACGTTTTTAAATTCTAGTTTTCCCTGAAATTTCTTTACTGATATTAAACCAATTTTTTCCTCGGGCTTCTCATTAATTAAGTTATAAAGGTTTTCAGAAGCGGCTGTAGCAGACTGAAAAATATTATATCTTTCTGCAAGTTCCTGAATGGGACGGAAAAGCATTCTTACATAATATAAAAATGCTATTAATTCTCCGAGTGATAAATTCAGCGATATTACATTTCTTCCTCCATACCAGAGAATTAACCCTACTGAAAAAATGCTAATGAATTCAATTATTGGTCTGAACGTAGCAAAAGCAAAAAGCTGATCCATATTAGCCCTGTAATTTTCATTATTTACTACTTTAAATCTATCAAGATTGCTTTGTTCGCGATTATAGAGTTTGATAAGGATTATCCCACTTACACTTTCCTGAATGTACGCGTTTAATTTAGCAATTGATATGCGTACTTTTCTGTAGACATTTTTTAGTCTCATTCTAAACTTAATAGCAACGTACCCAACAATTAGTGTGAAAATAAACATCATCAGGGCTAGTTCTTTATTAAGAAAAAACATTACGATGAGAATTCCTATTATAACTAAGAGGTCTTTGCAAAACTGAACGAGAACAGACGTATACATTTCATTAATTGAATTTATATCATTTGTAATCCTCGTAGTTAAACGTCCCACTGGATTTTTATCAAAAAACGGTTGAGGTAGAGACAGGATGTGGGAGAAAACGCTTGTCCTGAGAGAATGCATTATCTTATGCCCGGAGAAGTTTAGCAGATATGTAAATGCCGTTGTAAAAGCAAATATTAAAAACATGCAGCCTAATATCAAGATTGATATAAATAGTATTTGCTCTATATCATTTTTTCTTAGAAAAAATAGATCGGCTTGGCTAAAAGTGTTTAAAGAATTATAGTTTGCGTAGTAAATACTATTTTGCTTATAAAAAGTCTTATCATGTTTGCTTAAAATTTTGTTTAGTGTCTTGTAATCGGAACTACTGTAAGTTTCTGGATTAATGACTATATATCTGTTCTCGCTTAATACTTCCAGTTTTTCCAGATTAGATTTTTCATTTTTGCTTAGATCTTTAAGATTTATAAGTGAAGAGTTTTTATCTAATTTAACTATAGAGTCTTTATATTTTGAGCTTATATGAATAAAAACATCTTCATCTTCAGTTGTTCTGTATAATTTTGCCCATGATGGACTTATATAACTGTCGACCGCAACTTTAGTTAAATAAGGTATAGAAAGTTCCAGTAAGGCAGCAAATAACATTAGAACAAAAGATAGGATCATGAATAATTTGTATGGTTTTCCGAACTGTAATAACCATTTAATGATCTTTATGTCATATGTATTGTTTTCTCTATTTTTTTCTTCAGTCATTTTGGTTATTGAATAGTCTGGATTTTATAAAGGCTTGCGTAAATTCCCTGATTTGACATTAATTGGGAGTGATCTCCTGTTTCAACAAGCCTTCCACTGTCGAAAACCGCAATCTGATTAAAACCGCTGATTGATGGTACCCTGTTTGAAATAGCAATAAGGGTTTTACCGTTCATTTCTTTTACAATGTTTTGGAGGGCTAGTTTTTCTGTCCGAAGATCAAGTGAACTTAAGACATCATCAAGTATTAATATTTCTGGTTTAAACAGAATTGCTCTTGCAAGTGCGATTCTTTGCCTCTGCCCGCCTGATAAACTTAATCCCCTTTCGCCAACCCTTGTATCAAAGCCGTCTGGAAAATTTAATATTTCATCATAAATTTCAGCAATTTTGGTTACCCTAGTAATTTCAGCTTGTTCAATATCGGGTTTCATAAAAGTTATATTGTCTTTTATAGTCCCGCTGAAAACAGTTGTTTCCTGTGGAATATATATTACTTTTTTCCTTAAATTATTTTTACTTATCCTGGCTAAATCAGTTCCATTAATGAATATTGTTTCTCTAGGTACATCAGGGATTTTCATTAGCAGCTCTATAAGGGTAGTTTTTCCAGATGCGGTTCTGCCTGTTATTCCAAAAGTGGATCCCTGAGGGATTGTTAAATTCAGATTATCCAAAGCCTTTTTACCATTGTAAGAAAAGCTGAGATTTTTAAATTCAATATCTCCTTTCAATTTGAATTCATTAATTGTTGGCAATTCCTCGGGTTTAGGTTTTATTGAAAAGATTTCATTAATTCTGTTAAGTGAAGCAGTTGCCCTTTTTATTAGATCATAAGCCCAGGCAAGCGCCATCATTGGCCATGAAAGCATAGTTAAATAGATAAGAATTGCGGCAAAATCACCAAGAGTAATATCCATGGTAATTGTTTTCATTCCACCAAGCCATATAAAAATTACTGTGGCTATTCCAGCTATAAAAGCAATAAATGGTTGAAAGAATGCCCAGACTTTTATTAAACTGAGATTTTGATTCAAATAATTTTTACTTGATTTTTCAAACTTATTTTTCTCATCTCTTTCTACAACAAACGCTTTAACAACTTTAATTCCGGATATAGACTGACGGGCGGATTCGGTTAATTCGGAAAATGATTCCTGCACTTTTCCAAAACGTGTTTCTATAAATTTTCCAAACCTGTAAATTACGAGTCCTAATATAGGGAAGGGTATGAATACATAAAGTGTTATTTCCGGGGAAATGTATAACATTGCAATCATGATAAAAATTAATAGAAAAACGCCGTCATAGGCTACAATCATGCCAAGACCGCAAGCCATTCTGATTGTTTCAATATCATTTACCGTACGAGCCATAAGGTCCCCGATCTTTCTTTTGTTAAAGAAGTCGAAATCCAGGCTCTGAAGGTGATTAAAAAATTCATTTCTGAGTGATTGCTCGAGCTTCCTCGAAGCACCCATAAGGAAATATCTCCAGCCAAATCTAAATATTGACATGAGTGTGGCTATCAAAAGTATGTAAAGAGCATATTTATTAAGATCGGTGTAAGTTGAATTTTCCAGGGTTAGAATATCAACAACTTTCCCTATTATTATTGGGATAGATAGCTGGCACAGGTCTACTATTGTAAGGGATAGTAATCCTACAATTACAGAATATTTATATTTTAATAAGAGTGCGGTTAGAGATTTTTTATTGCTCAAGTCTGACATGATACCCGAAAAATTTTATTTAGCATTTAAGTATACCAGTCTAACTTGCAGTTATTTCGAAACTTTATTATATTCAAAGCATCTAAAAAAAGATATTAT
>SMWS01000065.1 GCA_004356685.1 Deltaproteobacteria bacterium | reverse complement strand
TAGTGAGTAAAAAATTTCATATAGAAACAGCTTTTATTGATCTGCCCACCGGTCTATAAAGTAATTCTTACTCCTGTAAGTCCAACTACTATTCCTACCAGCAGTCCATAAACGATATGACCTGCAAGATGGGCTACTGCTACTTCTGAACCTACAGACCTAAATTGTTCTAAAGGGTGGTGTTCAGCCACAGTTACAACCAGAAGAAAACTAAATACTACGCCATGAAACAAGCCTATCATCGCACCAGCACCCACTGTTTTAATTGTTGAGGCCGGAGTTAGAATGCTTATAATGATTACATAGAAAAAAGCAATTATTATCCCCACTCCAAAATGGATAATAATCCCGAGGGTGACTGAATCCTTGTAAGAGCGAGTAAATATACTCCCAATAGCTCTTATCATATCTGCATGCGCAATTCCTGACTTTGTAATTGCCCACATTACAAGAGTCATACCAGCGGTGCCAATGATTCCGGAAAGCATCGTGTCTATAATTAATCTCATATCTGCCTCCTCTTTCCGTTTATAACTATAGTTTACTACTTTTATGATCTAAAATAAATCCCTTTATTACCACTAATATATATGATGTAATAAATGGCAATTTAGTTTCTAATAAGTTTTAGTTTATGATAATAACCAAATTGACAATAAAAAATGAAGTACGAATAATTTAATAAACTTTGATTTTGAATGGAGGAATTAATTGAAAAAGAAAACGAATGTAAAAGCTGATACAAGAAAGTTCTCTTCAGTAGTAGTTGATGGTCCGGATAGAGCGCCTAACCGCTCCATGTTGAGGGCTGTGGGTTTTAAAGATAGGGATTTTACAAGGTCTGTTATTGGGATTGCATCTACCTGGAGTATGGTGACTCCCTGCAACATGCACATCAATCTGCTTGCAGATCAGGCGGGCAGAGGAGTGAATAGTTCGGGCGGTAAATCGGTCATTTTTAACACAATCACAGTTTCAGACGGAATTTCTATGGGTACGCCCGGTATGCGTTATTCTCTTGTTTCAAGAGAAGTTATAGCGGACTCGATTGAAACTGTTTCAGGTGCTGAAGGCTTTGATGGCCTGGTTGCAGTAGGCGGGTGTGACAAAAACATGCCCGGGTGTTTGATAGCCATTTCAAGGCTTAACAGACCTGCCGTATTTGTTTATGGCGGCACTATTATGCCGGGAAATTATAAAGGAAGAGACGTGGATGTTGTTTCTGTTTTTGAGGCAGTAGGCTCACATGCAAGCAAAGAAATTTCAGACAGAGAACTAAAGAATATAGAATCCTGCGCAATTCCGGGAGCTGGCTCCTGCGGAGGGATGTATACGGCTAACACCATGGCGTCAGCTATTGAAGCGCTTGGAATGAGCCTTCCCAATAGCTCTGCTCAGGCTGCTATATCAAAAGACAAATCAACAGATTGTTATAATGCTGGAAGAGCGGTTGTAAATCTCATCAAACAAGGAATAAAACCAAGTGATATTATGACAAAAAAGGCATTTGAAAATGCGATTACGGTTGTTACTACTCTTGGGGGCTCTACAAATGCTGTATTGCATTTACTGGCTATGGCTGATGCTATGGGTATAAAACTTACAATTGATGATTTTACAAGGATCGGGAAAAAAGTGCCGGTGCTCGCCGATCTCAAGCCAAGTGGAAAGTATATGATGGCCGATTTTTGCAAACTGGGTGGACTTACCCCGCTTTTAAAAATGCTTTTAGGTAAAGGGTTAATACATGGAGACTGCCTGACGGTCACAGGAAAAACCGTAAAAGAGAATTTAAGAGGAGTTAAGCCTTATCCAAAGCCCCAGGATATTGTTCGCTCTTTCAAAAATCCGATTAAAGAAAATAGCCATATTGTAATTCTGAGGGGCAATCTTGCTTCCGAAGGAGGAGTAGCAAAGATAACCGGCAAAGAAGGACTGTCTTTTTCCGGAAAAGCGATAGTCTTTGACTCCGAAGAGTCTTGCCTGAAGGCTATATTAAATGGCAGAGTAAAAAAGGGGCATGTCATAGTTATAAGATATGAAGGGCCAAGGGGCGGGCCCGGTATGAGAGAAATGCTGAGCCCGACGTCTGCTATTACGGGAAGGGGGCTTGGAAATGACGTTGCTCTCATAACAGACGGACGATTTTCAGGGGGTACTCATGGTTTTGTAGTCGGACATATTACCCCCGAAGCTATTGATGGAGGGGTTATTGCTGTAGTAAAAAACGGGGACGAAATTACAATTGATGCAAAAGGCGCAAAGATTGATTTAAAAGTATCTGCTGCTGAAATCAAAAGAAGGCTTTCTGCCTGGAAAAAACCCAGGCCAAAGGCTACATCCGGCGTGCTTGCTAAATATGCAAAGCTGGTTTCCTCAGCTTCAAACGGCGCAGTTACTGATAGGAACCTATAGGAGCATTTTATAAAAATAGTAGAAAATTATCCGGGGAAGTTTTTTGTACTCTTAATTTATATATATGCTATTTTCGTATTTCTCAATGAATCTCAGGCTCATGCACAGGAAATAAGCGGCCCATATTTAGCCTGGGAGGATAAATATTATACAGTTGGCAAAGGCGATTATCTTTATAAAATAGCTAAAGATCATGACGTGTCATTTCCCTTTTTGCAAACTGCAAATTCAATAAAAGATCCCAATATTATTAATATTGGTAAGAAGCTTTTAGTTTCATCCAGAGTAATAGTTCCAAAGAGAATCAAAAGCGGGATACTGATAAACCTTCCTGAGTATAGAATGTATATATTTGATAAAGACGAACTGAGAGATGTTTTGCCTGTAGCAATTGGGCTTAAAACCTGGCGTACTCCTACCGGAGAATTTCGAATTAAAAATAAAATTAGGAATCCTGTATGGTACATGCCAAAAGAAATGGCAAATAAACTTAGTATTAGCAGAGAGATTATCCCGGCAGGCCCCCTAAACCCTCTTGGTGACATGTGGATCGGACTCGATATTCCTCATATAGGAATACATAGCACCAATCAACCTATGTCAATTGGAAAACCGCTCAGCCACGGCTGCATGAGGCTTTACCCCTGGCATGCTAAAAAGTTTTTCAATGAAGTGCAGATTAATACTTATGGAGAAATTATTTATGAGCCGGTAAAAATAGCATTAGCCGAGGATATGATTTATTTAGAGGTACATGAAGATGTTTATAATTTTTATCAGGATTTAGGGTATATTATTAATAAAAAGATAAAAATACTTAATTTAGAAAAAAAGGTTGATTATTCAAAGATAAGCCAAGCTGTAGAAAAAAAACAGGGTATACCAATAAACATAACTAAAATAAATAAGCTAATGTAAACTGATGTCAGTCATAAATAACAAAAATATAGTTGTAGGAGTAAGCGGCGGAATTGCCGCCTATAAGGCATGTGATCTTGTAAGAAAACTTATCCTGAATGGCGCAGATGTAAGTGTTGTTATGACAAAAAATGCGTGCCAGTTTGTAACTCCTCTAACTTTTCAAACTTTGTCTAACAATAAGGTATCAGTAGATCTGTTTGATCTGCAAAGAGAATCTGAAATTGGTCATATAACACTTGCCGACAGTGCAGATTTGATAGTTATAGCTCCAGCCACGGCTACTTTGATAGGTAAGGCTTGTGCAGGTATCGCAGACAATTTGCTCGGCGCAGTTATATTGGCAACAACTTCTCCTGTGATTTTTTGTCCGGCAATGAATGTTAATATGTATAATAACTCCATTGTGCAGGATAATATAAACAAGTTAAAAAATCATGGATACAATGTTTTAGAGCCTTCTGAAGGTAGTCTTGCATGTGGTTGGGAGGGAAAGGGAAGGCTTCCGGATACCGATATAATAATACAAGAGATTGAAAAGACTTTATCGCCAGATGATTTAAAGGGTGAAAAGGTTTTGGTTACCGCAGGTCCTACAAGAGAATACATTGATCCTGTAAGATTTATTTCTAACCCCTCAAGCGGGAAGATGGGTTATGCGGTAGCAAGTGCTGCCTGGAAAAGAGGTGCAGATGTTGTTTTAGTTTCAGGTAGTACGTATATTGAAGCTCCCCCCGGAATTAAAACTGTACTAGTAGAATCTGCTCAGCAAATGTATGAAGCGGTAATAGAGCATGCAGATTGGGCTTCTATAGTAGTGAAGGCTGCTGCTGTGGGTGATTATTGCCCTAAAAATTATTTAGATGAAAAAATATCAAAAAGAAAAGGGGCATTTAACTTAGAGCTGAAAAAAACAAAAGATATCCTGTTTGAACTGGGTAAGAATAAAAATGGCAAATTGCTTGTAGGTTTTGCTGCAGAAACTAGCAACTTAGTTAAAAAGGCCAAAAATAAGCTTAAAGAAAAAAACCTGGATATGATTGTAGTAAATGACGTTACTAAAAAAGATACAGGCTTTTCTGCTGATACCAACAGCGCTCTAATTTTAAATAGTTATGGAGATATTCACGAATATGAGGTTATGCCAAAAGAGCAGCTGGCTAATAAGATTTTTGATGAGGTATTAGAATTTAAATTGAGGACTTCCGGTTGACTTTGAGGACTTCCTGTAGAGTTTAATGATCATCTTTATTTTATCGACTATTTCACTGTGTCGATCACCCTTTGTTATATAACTTGCGGCGCCTTTTGCCAGGCACTCATTTATCTCGGCATAATCAGATGTCGCCGTAAGCATGACTATTGGAATTTTTTTAAATTTAGAATCGGATTTTACTACCTCAAGAACCTGGATGCCGCTGAGTTCGGGCATGGCTATATCAAGAATTATTATATCAGGCTTTGTTTGTGCAATTTTAAGGAGCGCCTGATTGCCGTCGTCTGCAGTATCCACAGAAAATCCATCTACTTTTTGTAAACTTTCTGAGAACATTCTTCTTACTGCTTCATCGTCATCAACTAATAATATTTTAGTCATTTTCTTGGTTTTTTAGATAGTTTCAATTTAATACCATAAATATTAATCCTTATTTGTTTAATTATCAATTGATAATTAAATAAATAATTAAAATATTGCTATTTTTGCATTAAAACCATGCATATTAAGTACCTGTATTGAAAAATAAACTATATAAAGTAGAGCACAGTAGTAATTCACCAATAATATTTCAATTCTTTGTTAACTATGCAGTAATAAAGTTTAGAAAAAAAATGGGTTTGAATTTAACAAAACAAATAGTTAAACTATCTGGAAATAAATTAAGCTTTAACCTGCAGTCTGACCAGCAATTTTATTTTAGCTATAATTTCTTCGTGCTCTTCATTTTTTTGTATGAATCCGATGGCTCCCAGTTCTAAGCATTCGGTTATAGTTTTCAAATCTGAAACTCCGGAAAACATTAGCACGGGAAGGCTTTTGGTATTGGGATTTGATTTTATTGCTTTTAAGACCTCTGTACCCGTTTTTTTGGGCATAAATATATCTAAAATAATAAGATGAGGTTTAAATAGCTCGATTTTTTCGAGAGCCTCTTGTCCGTCAGACGCTGTTTCTACTTCAAACCCATCAATGCCCTGCAAACTTTGACTATAAAGATTTCTGACAATCACTTCATCATCCGCAAATAATATTTTTATCATGTCAGGCCCTTAACTAACTAGTCTAAAACATAAATGTGTGGATTTATAGGGCGTTAATAAAAATTAAATCTATTTTAGAATAAAAATTGCACAACTATCCTGCACCTAAATAGTAAAACAATTTGTAACAAAACAACCTTTGTAGTTAATTCAGGTTTAACCAGTACCTAAAACAGAATCTTTACATGCTTTAGCTACCCTGAACTTAACAACTTTCTTTGCAGGAATTTTTATTGATTCACCTGTGGCAGGGTTTCTACCCATTCTGGCTTTACGATTTTGTAAAACTAGTTTTCCAATACCAGGTAGTGTGATCTCACCCTTTTTCTTTGTTTCGCTGTAGGCCAGTGAAGCTATTTCGTCAAGAATCTCATTTGCAACTTTTTTCGTTATGCCTGCAGTTTCTGCAATATGAGATGAAATTTGTGCTTTTGTTAAAGGTTTTTTGTCTGTTGCCATCGTTCCTCCTTACGGCTGGGATATTTTTATACTACAGAATATTAAAATAAAAATCAATAGATTTTTTAAACTATGATGCAATATAGAAATATATATTTGTTATATTATTTTAGTGGTTTGCTGTATGAAACATTATTAAGTGTTAATAAAATTTCTAAGCATTATAAATTATCGAACACAATATTGAATTTTAAAATAAATAATATTTAACCTGATTTATTAATAAATCAGGTTAAATTAGGATATAATTTAGTTATATGAAAAACAGAACAGTAAGTAAAGAGCAGTGGAAATGGTTTGCCGGGTTTTTAATATGTTTTTTCGTAGTAATGCTGGCTCTTTATTTTAGAATGTCATCTGTAAGATCTTCGGCCCTAGAATCCGATTTCAAAAGAAAACCACAACCAGTCAATGTTTTAATTCCGGTTGTTACAGATGTATGGAGAACGGCAAATTTTCTTGCCAGGGTGCAGGGTGGCCAGACAATTCAACTCCGGACAGATGTTGGAGGATGGGTTGAAGAAAAAAGGGTAGAGATTGGTAGCAGTGTAGATATTGATGACACCCTTCTTGTACTAAAAGATGAAAGGAAAAAATTTGCCTTACTTGAAGCAAAATCTAGGCTTAATTCTGCAAGAGCAGACCTTAAGGAATTAAAAAGACTTTATAATAAAAACATTAGCCTTGTGCAAAGGGGTATTGTTGCAAAAGATACGCTGGAATCTCTAGATAACCAGATTGCAGCAAAAGCGGCCGAGGTAAATGCCCTTGATGCGTCATATCAAAGATCGAATTGGGATTTTGAACATCTGATTATTAAATCTCCTATTAAAGGGAAAATCATAGATGTAATACCTGACATAGGGCAGGAAGTTATGGCAAATGAAATAGTGATAAATTTAGTAAATAGCTCCCGGAAAAAAGTTGTTGCAGGTGTTGATGCAAACTGGGCCAGAATTTTAAGGAAAGATACTGAAGTTAAACTCTCAAATTTTATAAACAACGAACTTGAAACATCTGTAGCTGTGATAAAAGGAATCAGTCCTAATATTGACCGGGCAAGCGGCACTTATTCTGTGGAGGCTGAAATTGTGGGTGAGGCTAATAACTGGCTTCCTGGAGAAATTGTAAATATGGAAGTTCCAATTGAACTTCTGCAAAATGTTATAAAAGTTCCAAGAACAGCTATACTCTCAGATAGCAGTGATGTATTTCTTTTTACCTTTATAGAGGGTAAGGCGGTTAAAGTCCCTATCAAAGTTACCTGGTTAAATGATAAGCAGGGTGCAATCTCTTCAGATAGCCTTCCAAAAGATTCTAAAATAATAATTAAGGGTAATTCTGGTCTTGCAGACAAACAGCCTGTAAGAATAATTAAGTAGGTCTTATATCATATAAGTGCATATCTCTGAATTTTCAGTTAAAAATCCGGTTTTAATGAACCTGCTTATGGCAAGTATTATTATAGTAGGTTTATTAACCGCTTTCCGACTGCCTTTGGAATTATTCCCTTCCATTCAGCTTGAGCTAGTTACAGTAACTACAATTTATCCGGGCGCTTCTGCAGAAGATGTCGAACAGCTTGTAACAATAGCTGTAGAGGATGAGCTAAACGATATAGCCGGTGTGAAAGTTGTTCGTTCTACCTCTTCAGAGGGAAGGTCTTATGTTGTGGCTGAGTTAGAAGCTGGAGAAGATATACAAAAAGTAGCTCAAGATGTTAGATCAGATATTTCAAAAATAAGAAATAAACTTCCCGACGATATTGAAGAGCCCATAATAAGTGAGCGAAAGGCAAGCTTTCCAATAATCAGCGTTTCAATAGCGGGTGAAGTACAAAGGGAGATTCTTAGAAAATTTGCTCTGGAGCTTAGAGATGAGCTTGAGCTGATTTCTGGTGTTGATAACGTAGTTACATCGGGGCTTGGAGATCCAGTTTTTTGGATAAAAATAAACCCTGGAAAACTAAGACAATATGACATCTCAATTGAGGATATTGCAACCACGATAGATAAAAAAAATCTTGATTTTCCTGGAGGCAGCTTTAAACAGCAGGACATGGAATATTTGGTAAGGTCAAAAGGAAGAGTTCAAACTATTGATGACCTGAAAGATCTTCCAGTTAAAACAAGCAGCAGCGGAAAACATATTTACCTAAAAGATATAGCAAGCATTGAACTTGGAGAGGAAAAGACAATATCCACTTCAAGAATAAATGGTTTGCCGGCAATTTCGTTTTGGGTAAACAAAAGTAAAAATGCTGATGTTGTTGATACTGCTAAGGGTATTGAGAAAAAAGTTAATGAGTTTAAGAGGGGTTTGCCAAGCGGAATAGATATATTTCTTTCCAATGACAATTCTTACCGGGTTAAGCAGAGGCTTAAAACCATGGTTATAAGCGGTATCATAGGTCTTATAATTGTTTTTATATTGTTAAACACATTTTTAGATAGAAGATCATCAATAGTGGTTGCTGCTGGGCTTCCCGTATCATTTTTCGGCGCATTTATAATCATGAGTTTTACCGGCGTAACCATTAATCTTCTCTCTATGTTTGCTATGATTTTGGTTTTAGGAATTATAGTGGATGATGCAATAATAGTTGTAGAAAATATACAAAGACATATACAAAACGGTTTGAGCCCTGCAAAGGCAGCAGTGGTTGGAACAAAGGAGGTGGCGCTTCCGGTTATTGCAACAATACTTACAAACATCGCATCTTTTGTTCCTCTTTTAATTGCGACGGGACTGATAGGTAAATTTCTGTCGATTATACCAAAAGTAGCAATATTTGCTCTTCTGGTTTCACTAGTAGAAGCGTTGCTCATTTTACCCGCACATTGTGCGGATTATCTAAAGCCTATTTCTAAGAAGCGATCAACAAGGGGCTTAGTTTATAAATTAAGGCGTTATTATTTAAAGGCTTTATCTTTTGTCATCTATAAAAGATATCTTGTACTGGGGTCGTCAGTCGTAATTTTGGTTATATCAATCTTAATTTATATACAAATTCCGCCTGTCTTATTTCATTCAAAAGATATTGCTAAATTTATCATAAGGGTTGAAAATCCTACAAGGTCTAGCCTCGATTCAACTAAAGAATCGGTTAAAAAGATAGAGCAGGTAATTAAAGAGAATATTCCTCCTCATGTGCTTAAAAATGTTTTTTCGATGATAGGAATAGATATTTCACAAAAAGTTCCAGAGTTTGGAGATCATATAGCTTCAATCATAGTAGAGTATGAAGATTTTGAGAAGAGGAAAGAAAATGGAAAGGAACTGATGAAGTTAGTAAAAGATAAGGCTCAGGATGTAGTTGGTCCGACCCTAATAAAATTTATGCAGACAGGAGGCCCCCCAACGGGCGACCCTGTGGATATAGAAATTAAGGGAAAGGACTTTAATATTTTAAAAGATCTTTCAACATATGTAAAAAAAGAGCTGCAGAGCATGCCGGGGGTTTATGGAGTGTCTGATAACCTGGTCTGGGGTAAACCCGAAATACGTTTGATTGTCGATGATAAAAAGGCTGCCATTTATGGTTTAAACAATACTACTATTTCAAGAGCGGTAAGAGCGGCAATCGATGGTCTTACGGTATCGACAACAAGACTGGGAACTGAAGAAGCAGATATTGTAGTTAAACAAAATCTGCCTGCAAATGATATTGAATACATTCTTCAGACATATGAAATTTCAAATGGAAATGGTAGCTGGGTGCCGCTTTCAAACATTGTGGATTTTGAAGTATCACCGAGCATGCTAAGTATATCAAGATACGATATGGAAAGGGCAGTAAGAATAACGGCTGAAATAGATCAAGAGATAAATACTCCAACGCAGGTTAATTCTAACTTAGAAAACTTTATGAAAAAAGCTATTTCCAACCTTCCCGGCTATAGTTATAATTTTGGTGGTGAGGAACAGCAAACAAGAGATTCTATTGATAGTATAAAAAATGCGATTATTGTGTCAGCAATATTAATTTATCTGATACTCGCAAGCATTTTAAAATCATACCTACAGCCTTTTATAATCATGTCTGTGCTTCCTTATACAATTATCGGAGTTTTATTTGGAATACTTCTTAGAGGTGAGCCGGTTTCTTTGCCTGCATTAATTGGGTTTGTTGCACTTCTGGGAGTGGTAGTGAACGACAGTTTAATTCTTATGGATTTTATAAATAAAAGGGCAAAAAAAATGAATAAGGTAGTTGCGGTGTTCATGTCTGCTAAACATCGTTTTCGTCCTATTGTGCTTACAACAATAACAACGTTTGGCGGATTATTATTGTTGATGACTAAAACCCGCGGAGAATCGGCTTTCCTTGCCCCCATGGCTATAGCTCTTGGTTTCGGGCTTGTTTTTGCGACTTTGATTACCTTATTCCTTATTCCATCACTTTATCTTATTTTAGATGATATTAAGAAATATGTAAGTGATAAAATTTTAGAGTACAGAAATAGTAAAAAGTTAGCAGTTGAAGAACATTGATCTACTTGATTAACACAAAATTCTAACCCCAGCTCACACAATGCACGGCAAATGTGAAGGAATATAAAAATGCCAATATCAAGAATGATCTTTACCGTTTAATATTGTTTCGGATTATGCGGTGGAATCATATATTATCTTATGATATATTATCTAGTATGATAAATAAAGAGAAAAACAACTCTGAGACTTCTTCACGAATTACTTTTATAACTAAAATGAATAAACGGCAGAGTCTTGATCAGATAGCAAACGTTTATGGCAGAAATCTCAGTTCTGTTATAAATGAGGCGCTTGACCATTACATAGAACTACATGAATGG
>SMWS01000064.1 GCA_004356685.1 Deltaproteobacteria bacterium | reverse complement strand
CAGGCGGAAATAGTATTACCATAGATAGCATGGTGTTTATCGATCTTCCCCTTGATACCAGAATCAAACTCATGGGGGGCGCTGTAAACAGAAACCTGGCAAAGCTGGGAAGCGTACCAACCAGGATAGAGATATATAATAACAGAGCATATGTGTTAAACGGCTTTTCGGATAATATTCAGATTTTTGATATTACTCAGAATCCACCAGTACAGACAGGAACTATTGTATTGCCACTGGGTTCAGACCCTGTTGGCATTGCTTTTTTAAATAACACTCATGCTTATGTGACAAACCTGATATCTGAAAACGTAGCGATAGTAAACATTGAGGAACAATCATGTGAAACAATAATTTCACAGGTGGGTGGTGATTTTGAGCCCTGTGATGAAGTCATAATTGTAGATGAAGGTACATTTAACAATCCTGCAGGAGTAGTTATCATAAATGACAAGGTATATGTGGCCAACCAGAATATTGACAATATGACTTTTACACCGATAGGCAATGGATTTATAACGGTAATAAATTCTGAATCAAACGAAATAGAAACCATAATCGATGCAACTGGCGAAGGAACCAGCGGCACTGGTAAGGGAATAACAGTGATTAATGAAAAAATATATGTTGTAAATAGCGGAAATGTACTATTTGATTTTGAAACCTTCGAATTCACATGCGATGCTGACTCTCCAACCAGTATAGATATTATTAATACTGATACAGATACTATTGAAGATTCTATAGATCTTCCACTTAGTGATATTAATCCATTTGTCTGCTCCCCGGAAGCTATATCGGCAACACCTAATAATGAGTTTGCTTACATTGGAAGTCAGCTCGCAGGGGCGATTTTTAAGATTGATTTGGAGACTAATACATTATTAAGAGGCACGGGTAACCCAATTATAATAACCAATTTAGATGAGCTGGATTCAACTTCCGATATTGTATTTAACCAACATGGTTACGGGTTTATAAGTATGTTCAACACCGACCGTGTTTTCACATTCGATCCCAAGATAGACGATATTAGCCCCTTCCCATTTCTAGGTGAATTTCCCGTAGGACTTAGAGGAGACAACCCTGATTCTGACTTTTTTGATGGTCCGCAGGATATGGCAATAACAGATAACGGACAAGACCCCGATCTATATTTTATAACTGGAATAAGCTCCCAGTTAGGTTCAATAAATACATCGCTCTTTGTACCACCTGAATAATGAAACAATTGAATAAGACCTCCAGATTATTTAGACTCACAATAGTTTTAATTCGGAGGTCTAACTGATGCGTATATGTTCATTTCTGCCAAGTGCTACAGAAATTGTTTATGCTCTTGGTCTGGAAAAAAACCTGGTGGGTATTACACACGAATGTGATTACCCTCCCGAGGTATCTGAAAAACCAAGAGTAATTGATAGTTTTTTAAAGCCGGATGAACTGAACAGCAGAGAAATAGATGAGCTTGTCGCAAAGAATAAAGAGCAAGGAAAAAGTACATACCTTATAGAATTAGAAAAACTAAAAGAAGCAAGCCCCGATATAATAATAACCCAGGGGTTGTGCGAAGTGTGTGCAGTGTCGGGAAATGAAGTTATCGATGCCGCAAAAGCGCTTGGCAGTATGCCTGATATTATAAGTCTTGAGCCAAAAACAGTGGGAGAAGTATTGGAGTCTTTTATAACTGTGGGGGTTGCAACAAACAAGAAAGCTGAAGCCGAAGAACTTTGTGATAAGCTCAACATTAGATTGGATAGTATAAAAAGGAAACTGGAGATTGAAGATGAACACCCTAAAGTATTCTGCCTAGAGTGGTTTGATCCTCCATATGTAGGGGGACACTGGGTGCCTGAAATGGTAGAGCTTGCAGGGGGTGAACCTGTACTGGGTATTAAGGGCGAACCATCATTTAAGATAAAGTGGGAAGATGTGCTCAGGAGCCTACCCAGATTTACAATCGTTATGCCTTGCGGTTATGACATTGATAAAAGTCTTGATGAAATGGATATGGTGCTTTCAGTGGAGCAGTGGCACAAGCTGCCTTCAACCCGGAAAGGCCATGCATACATTGTGGATGCAAATTCATATTTTTCCAGACCCGGCCCAAGGATAGTTACCGGTATTGAAATACTCGCTCATATTTTACATCCTGATTTATTTAGTGGAGATATTCCGCCTAATTCATTTATTAATTATAGAAACTATATCTATCTACAGGATTTTCTTGGTTGATATGAAACTCTTTAAAATAACAATTATATATTTTCTTTTATCTGTATTAATACTCTCAAGCCTAAATGCATATTCAGAACCGACCTATCCTAAACGAGTTGTGTCTCTTTCTCCAAGCATAACGGAAATCGTATACGGAATAGACGCATGGGATAAATTAGTAGGTGTAACTATGTATGCGGATTTTCCGCCCAAGGCTAAAGAGTTACCCAATGTGGGTGGATGGATTAACCCTAATCTTGAAATGGTCTTAATATTAAAGCCGGACCTAGTGATTATGGTATCGGATCAGGATAAGATCTTCGGAGATAAATTCAGAACCCTGGGGCTGAAAACCTTAGCTGTAGATAGTAATCCTTCAATAATTCATATAAAAGACTCTATTCTTAAAATTGGAAATGCTTTAGGCAAACAAAAAGAATCAGTAAAACTTAAAGATGAAATTGAAACTCAAATAAATAAAATCCGAAACAAAACAATTAATTTAAAACCAAAAAAAATTCTTTGTGTAATTGGCCGAAACCCAGGCACTCTCGATGATATATATGTAGTCGGGAATACAAGCTTTATTAACGAATTGATATTAGTTAGCGGCGGTATTAATGTGATTGAAAAAAAAAGAACTGCTTTAAAAATCTCTAAAGAAGCTATATTCACCTTAGACCCAGATATTATTATAGAAATTAACCACGCAAAAACAGACAAAGAAAAAGAAATTCTAGAGGTTTGGTCAATGCTTAATGAGGCCAGGGCTATAAAAAACAATCAGGTAAAAATTATTTCCAGCACTGCAATTCTACACCCAAGCCAGCGCATAATTGATGGAGTAAAGGAACTTGCTTCAATAATTCACCCGGAGATATTTTAAGTATTATGAACTATGTTATAAAGGCTGATAAAGTTAACTTTTCATATTCTAATGAAATAGTAATAAGGAATATCAATCTTCTTATTCCCAAATCAGAACTAACTTTAATTATTGGTGCAAATGGAGTCGGCAAATCAACACTTCTTAAAATTCTATGCGGAATACTTAATCCGGATACTGGAAACGTTTTGTTCAATGATATAGAGATTAAAAAAATACAAAGAAGAGATATTGCTATGAAAATAGCGTATGTTTCGCAAGAACCGGTATTTGCCTTCCCGTTTACAGTAAAAGAAGTAGTTCTCTTAGGAAGATCACCATATATTGGAAGATTTGAATTTGAAAGAGACTCAGATTTTCAAATAGCTGAAAAATCAATGGATATAGTTGGAATTTCTCATCTTAAGGACAGGCTAATAAACAAGATTTCCGGTGGAGAAAAACAGATGGTATCTCTAGCGAGAGCTATCGCACAAGAACCTGAAGTTATGATCCTCGATGAACCCGGGACCTTTCTTGATCTTAAACATAAATCGCAAATATATAGAACCATAAAAAAGTTAATAGACGAAATGGGCATGAGTATTATTATTGCAACACATGACATAAGCTCTTTATTGATCAAGTTTGGAAGCACTGTTCTTCTAAAAGACGGAGAAATATTTGCATCAGGAAAATCTTCAGACGTAATAAATGAATCTAACCTTTCAGAAATATATGAAACTGATGTACGAATATTTAAGGATGGCGATAATATATTAATCAGTGCAAACACTCTAAATTAAACTCTAACTCCGTTACAAGAAACAATCATGACTCTTAAAAAGAAATTGATCTTAGTGTGTTTTATCCTTTCTGTTATTTGGCTAGCTGTATTGCTGTTTAGCTTATCTGCCGGAACTTATGAACTAAATTTGTTTAAAGACTTTAATTCCTTTAGTGATATTGAAAGAAAAGTATTTTTTGGAATAAGACTTCCCAGGATATTAATGGCCAGCATTGCGGGTGGGACTTTAGCAGTTTGTGGAGCTGCTCTTCAGGCTATGTTCAGAAATCCACTGGCCTCTCCATTTACACTTGGAGTGTCTGGAGGGGCATCTTTAGGGGCGCTTGTAGCTATTCGTTTAGGTTTAACACAAAGTATTATAGGATTTTCTATTATATCGGTTTTTTCATTTGTATTTTCGATAGTAACAATTCTTTTTGTATATTCAGTTTCCAAGGTTAATGGAGTTGTAGCCACCGGCAGACTTCTTCTTGCAGGTGTCGTTATGAACTTTTTATTTTCCGCCTTTATACTATTTATTCAATTCTTTTCCGAATTTACCGAGTCACTTCAAACAATGAAGTGGATTATGGGAAGCTTGGATATAATAGGTTTTTCATTGGTTTGGAAAACAGCTTTGCTATCTATACCGGCATGTTTGATTATGTTATCTATGACAAAAGATATGAACATCCATTCCCTCGGAAATGATGTTGCCTCATCTCTGGGACTAAATATTAAAAAAATGGAAATGAAAATTTACTTTGCAACATCCCTTGCCGCAGCCTCTGTAATATCAGTTACAGGCCCGATAGGATTTATAGGTCTTTTTATACCTCATATTCTCCGAATTACTATAGGTGTTGATAATAGATTATTAGTACCATGTTCATTTTTATTAGGTGCATCTTTCCTTACTATTACAGATACAATTTCAAGAACTATAATTTCCCCTGTTGAAATACCCGTTGGTATAGTTACAGCTTGCATTGGCGGGATATTTTTCTTATGGTTGCTTATTGGAAGTAAAAAAGAAGTTATAATTTAAAAAAGGATATATTACTAGCCATCACACCCTGGAGAATTTCTATCAGCTTGAAAAGTACCTGCAGTGTTAGTCGCGCCAGTGGACAAAGAACAACGAATTGTACTATCGCCATATACAGCAAAATCTTTTCTACCAGTAACATTAACACTTGCCGCTGACGCTTTCCATCCAAAATCGAAATCTAGATCAGTAGAACCAATTTCATCATCTGCAAACTGAAAACAATACCCGGCTTTTTTATCACTGCATATTGCGGTTGCTCCAGTAGCAACTGCACCTTCAAATGTGTCATCAATTGTTGAATCCTCCTCTACGCAGGGTGCTAAAGGACAACGCAGTGATTTTGTTGTACTAAGATCTCCAATTAGGTTAGAATAATTATCTATACCATCACCATCTAGGTCTTGAATAAAGTAAAGTGCTTCTGCATCTCTAAGTACCTGCACAGCTTTCCTCGCATTTGCTTCATTCGAGGATATCCTTGCTCTTAGTAAATTTGGAATCGCAATGGCCAGTAATATTCCTATAATTGCTGCTGAAACTAATAACTCAATTAGGGTATATCCGCTTTGATTTTTCATATAATATACCTCCAAAGTACTACAGAATAATATAATATTCATGCAAAGTCATAATACTTAAGTATACCATAATACTTAAGTATTAGTATATTACATAAGTAATATACTGTCAACAAATATAGTTTAATAGTATTATAAAAAAAGAATGATTTAAGGACATAATACAGGCAGATTAAGATAATAAAGTACTGATCAGCTAATTCTTATTTAATCAATTCAACTACAGGTCATTGAGCTAATTGTTCATTCTATTAAACTGTTTTTAGCACTAGATTATAGGTTAGAACTGCACCTTTGGAACTTCTTTTTGTGTGATATCTTCAATTTCAAAAAATTCAGCCTGCTCAAATTTAAACATGCTGGCAATGATATTTGTTGGAAACATCTCAGTTTTGTTATTTAAATTTAAAACCTCATCGTTGTAGGCTTGTCTT
>SMWS01000063.1 GCA_004356685.1 Deltaproteobacteria bacterium | reverse complement strand
TAATGAGTTTGATATCCCAGTTGTTTACATAACCGCGCTTTCAGATAAAAAGACACTTGACAGAGCTAAAGTTACTGAACCTTACGGATATATAATAAAACCATTTAATGAAAAAGATCTATACAACACAATTGAAATGGCACTGTATAAAAATAAGATGGAAAAAAAGCTTAAAAAAAGTGAAAATAAATACCGACTATTATATGAAAACAATCTTTCTATGTACTTTACGGTTGATACATCTGGGTTAGTAGTATCTGTAAATTCTTTTGGCGCTGAACAGCTAGGATACACACCTAACGAGCTAATTGGTGAGCCTGTTATAGATGTTTTTTATGAAGATGATAAAGAATTTGTACAAAAACAAATAGAAGATTGTCTGCAAAATCCTTATACTGCATTTACTTGGGAGTTAAGAAAACTTAAAAAAGATGGGTCTGTAATATGGGTTCAAGAACATGCAAGAGCAGTGGAGAACGAAGAAGGAAAAATAGTTGTACTCATCGCATGTGATAATATTACTGATAGAAAGACAGTAGAAGAAGAGATGAAAAAAATAAAGGGTATGTTAGAAACCAAAGTTACCGAACGTACACTACAGCTTTCAAACATTAATTATCAATTATCAAAAGAAATTGAGGAAAGAAAAAGAATAGAGGGTAAGATCAAATCATCACTTGAAGAAAAAGAAATACTTCTAAGAGAAATTCATCACAGAGTTAAAAACAATTTGCAGATAATATCCAGTCTTCTCAGCCTGCAATCAGATAATTCCAATGACGAGAATCTTAATAAGTTATTCAGAGATAGTCAAAATAGAATTTACTCAATGGCGCTTATTCACGAACATCTTTACGAATCTGAGGATTTAACAAAAATTGAAATTTCTAGTTATATTAAAACCCTTGCTTTTACTTTACATGAGACTTATGACCAAAAAGATTTTAATGTAGAAATAAATGTAGATATTGATGATGTGTATTTAGGAATTGATGTTGCAATACCATGCGGTTTAATTGTAAATGAACTGATATCTAATTCTTTGCAGCATGCTTTTCAAAATACAAACGATAATCTCAATAACGATCATAAAAACCTGATCAATATTAATATGTTTATTGATAAACCAAATGAACATTATGTATTGATTTATAGTGATAATGGAAAAGGGATTTCTGAAGACTTAGACGTAAAAACAACAAACACACTTGGCCTGCAGTTAGTATATGGGCTTACACAACAGATCAAAGGAAATATAGAACTTAATAGATCTGTTGGTACAAAATTTACAATTAGTTTTAAAGATAAGAACTAATATATTATAGAACCATTCCAGTTGGCTGAACCAAGTAGACTGTTCACCATTTATTTCTTAATTGCCTTAATTTTACAAATACAGACTGGGGATCATCATCTATTAGTTCATAGTTAGATTTAAGATTATTTATAATCGCATCATTATCAAGTCTAAAAAATGGGTTATATAGTCTCTCCTCACCTATTGTAGATAAAGGAAATTCACTTCTTGATAACCTAGATTTAACTTCATTTAATTTATTTTTGGTTTCCCTGTTTTGAGGATCAATACTCAGTGCAAATTTTAAATTGTTTTCTGAATATTCATGACCACATAAGATTTTAGTATTATCGGGCAAAGCACTGAGCTTTGTAGAGATACTTGAATATAAATCATGCGGATTGCCTCTAAACTTTGTATTGCCACAACCAGAAAGAAAAATAGTATCTCCAACAAATATATAGTCGTCCAATAGTAAAGATAAATGTTCGGGACAGTGTCCGGGCGTATGTAGTATTTTGATGTTGATTTTTCCTATATGAACTGTATCTCCATCTTCAATAGCTTTTGCTCTGGGAGCAACATAATCAAGGCCCAGAGGATGGATAAGTATCTCAGAGAGCATAGATACCTTAATAACAGGATTATTGCCTGATATATGATCAGGATGAGCGTGAGTGTTTATAACATACTTTATGCTTAAATTGTTGTCCCTTACTACATTTAACACCTCTATTGCATCTAATGGGTCAATAACGGCACATTGCCCAGTTTCACAACACCAGATTATATAATTAAAGTTTCTATCGCTATTTTCTATAAAGAATCTTGCAATTTTATACTCTTTATTGCCAAATATATCCATTTTCACTCCGGCTATTAGTTAAATTTACCAATATGTATGATATTTATACACAATTTAATACATTTGACTAATAGATAGATAAAATTATAATCCACTTTTGATTAATACTATTATGAAAAAGTTAATCATTCTAATATTATTTGTTATATTTACCTCTTGCAGCCCAAAGAATAAATCAGATGAAATGGGGCAGTATATTGCAGGCTTAGATACAAGGATAAATCGTATTTTAGTCAATAAATATGCTTTTGAAAAAGCGATAGTCAAAATTAGAGGCAAAGTAAAACAGTTAGAGCGAAACAATGATGTTGGCTCTATTCGTTTTCAGCTAACCGATAGAAAAGGCAGCTTCATTAATATAGTTAGTGATAAAGAAACTGATCTGCAAGAAAATGACTATATTATTTTAAGCGGAGAATACGATAGTGCAGAAAATCTCATAGAGTTGATTGATTACGAAAAATTTCCTATATAAGTTGATAAATAAGTTCATTATTTCCATTTATTACATTATTTAATCTCCCAAAATCCTTAATTTTTTCTGGTATTATATTCTTGACATCACTGCAATTAATAGTAATTATTTACTTTCTTTTTTGGAGATTATAAATGAGTTTTGTAAATGGATTAATATGCAGAGAATGTGGACATGAGTACCCAAAACAGGCTATTCATGTATGCGAATTTTGTTTCGGACCTTTAGAAGTCGATTATGATTACGAAAAAATAGCTAAAAATATATCTAGAGCAAAAATTCAGAAGAGAGATTATAGCATTTGGCGGTATAAAGAACTTTTACCAATTGATGATAGCCCTACTGTGGGAACGTCTGTAGGGTATACTCCACTAATAAAAGCTGATAATTTAGCTGCCGTACTGGGAGTAGGAGAACTATATATAAAAAATGATGCTGTTTGTTATCCCACCCTTTCGTTCAAAGATAGAGTAGTTTCCGTAGCACTATCCAAGGCTAAAGAATTTGGTTTTGAAACCGTATCCTGCGCATCTACCGGCAATCTGGCAAACTCTGTATCTGCACTATCTGCTTCAGCAGGGTTGCAGAGCTATATATTTATACCAAATGACTTAGAACAGTCTAAGATCGTTGGTACTACTATTTATAAAACAAATTTAATAGAGGTTAATGGCCATTATGACGATGTAAACAGACTTTGCAGCGAAATAGCAGGAAGTTTTGGCTGGGGCTTTGTAAATATTAATCTAAGACCATACTATGCCGAGGGTTCTAAATCATTTGCTTATGAATTTATTGAACAGATGGGCTGGAAGGTTCCTCAAAATGTAGTAATCCCAATGGCAAGCGGCTCACTGCTTACTAAAATCTGGAAAGCTATAAATGAATTTCATAAAATTGGACTCATAGACAGCTTTGCTACTAAAGTTTTTGGAGCACAGGCTAAAGGATGTTCTCCTATAAGCACAGCTGTTAAAAACAAATGGGAAATATTTAAACCCCAAAAACCTGATACTATTGCTAAATCAATCTCAATAGGCAATCCTGCCGACGGTTATTATGCGATGAAAGCAATAAAAGACAGTGGCGGATGGTCTGAGGATGTTACAGATCCCGAGATTATCGAGGGAATTAAACTGCTTGCTGAAACCGAGGGTATTTTTACTGAGACCGCCGGAGGAGTGACTGTTGCAGTTACAAAAAAACTATTACAAAATAACCAGATAAACAAAAATGAATCTATTTTAATATCTATAACTGGAAATGGTTTAAAAACACAGGAACCACTTATTAATGAAATAGATATGCCGCACACAATTAATGCCAATATTGAAGAATTTAAAGACCTATACAATATTATTACAAATAATAGTAAGGAGGATATGAAGAAATGCCTTCCGTAAGAATACCAACACCGCTTAGAAGATTGACTGGGGAAAAAGATGAGGTAGATATTAATGCCTCTAATGTAGCAGAGTTAATCGAAGAATTAGAAAATCAGTTCCCGGGAATTAAAGAGAGACTATGTGATGAAAATGGAGAAGTTAGAAGGTTTATAAATCTATACGTAAACAATGAAGACATCAGGTTTTTGGATGGTGTTAGCACTGGGTTGAACAAAGATGATATCGTTTCAATTATTCCGGCTATTGCAGGCGGGGTTGTTAATTGAAAACAACAATCTTTTCAATATAACCCTGAAACTTATTAATAAATTTACTTATGAGCGGCTGATCTTCCGTTTTACTGTATTTTTCAAACTCTTTTAATATTTCTTTTTGTTTTGAGTTAAGTTTAACAGGTACTTCTACTTGAGAAATAACATACATGTCGCCTTTTCGTCCAGACCTAAGGTCAGTTACGCCTTTACCCTTTAATTTGAAAGATTGTCCTGGTTGTGTGCCTGATGGAAACTTAAAGTTGGCTTTACCTTCAATTGTGGGTATTTCAATTTCTGTGCCAAGTGCAGCCTGTACAAAACTTATTGGAACTTCTATAAAAAGATTATTACCTTCTCTTTTAAAGAATTCATGTTCTTTAACATGTAACTCTATGTATAAATCTCCGCTTGGTCCCCCATAAAAACCCGATTCTCCTTCATCTCTCATCCTTAATCTTGAACCCGTTTCAACACCAGCTGGAACCTTAACGCTTACTTTTTTGTTTATATAAACAAGGCCTTTACCTTTGCAACCTTTACATGGTTTAGTAATAACTGAACCAGAACCTCCGCAATTAGAACACGTTCTGCTAATAGTTAGAAATCCCTGTGAATAGTTCATAGATCCAGTACCAGAGCAGCTTCCGCAAGTGACTTCCCCCCCAGGCTGCGCTCCTTTACCACTGCACTCTTCACATAATGTATTTTTTGGTATTTCTATTTCTTTGTTAATTCCAAAAACTGCCTCCTCAAACATTAACTCTAAATCATATTTTAGATCCCTTCCCCTCTGTGCTCTGGTTGTACCTCCTCCAGAGAAAACATCTTCAAATAAAGAGCCAAAAAGATCACCAAAATTTGAATAGTTTGCACCCGGCTGGAAGCCGTCTCCAGAAATATGCCCGAAACTATCATATTGCGCCCTTTTATTTTCATCACTAAGTATTTGGTACGCTTCATTTACTTCTTTAAACTTATCGTCAGTTTCATCACTGTCGGGATTTCTATCTGGATGATGCTCAAAAGCAAGTTTTTTAAAAGCCCTTTTTATATCATCTTGTGACGCATTTCTTCTTATATCTAATACTTCGTAATAATCTTTTTTTGACATATTTATGAATTTTTAGTGTGGAAAAACTCTATTAACTCTCTGGATCCTGCTGATATTCTGTTTTATTTTCCTTTTTAGAGTATATTATTTCTGCAAAAGCATAAGAACATTCCTTTAAAGTATCCAATGCACTGCTTATTTCATCATGATCTTCAGAAGATAGTGCCACTCTCATTTTATCCCTTGCATCTTTTACTATATCTATAAAACCTTCTTCAGCTTTATCTGAATAAGAGCTTAGTGTTTTTTCTACTGAAAACAGTAACCCCTCTGCTTCATTTTTTACATCTGCAAATTCTTTTTTTATTTTATCATCTTGCAGATGCTTCTTACCTTCTTCAATTATTGATTTAATTTGCCCTTCAGAAAGCCCGCCGGATGTTTCAACCTGAATAGCCTGTTTTTTGCCGGTACCCAAGTCTCTTGCAGAAACATTTAATATCCCATCAGCATCTACTTCAAATGAAACCTCAATTTGCGGGATACCCCTTGGTGCTGGCGGAATACCTATTAAATTAAGTTTAGCAAGTGATATATTATCATCTGCCATTTCTCTTTCACCCTGTAAAACGTGAATATTAACAAAATCCTGGTTATCCAGCGCAGTTGTGAATATTCTGCTCCTCTTGGTAGGTATAGTTGTATTTCGCTCAATGATTTTAGTACAGAGACTTCCTCTTGTTTCTACTCCAAGCGAAAGTGGCACAACATCCAGTAGAATTACCTCATCTATCTGTCCTTCCAAGATACCGCCCTGTACTGCAGCGCCTATTGCAACAACTTCATCAGGATTTATTCTTATTTGTGGATCTTTATTAAATAATTGGCGTACCTTTTCCATAACCTTAGGCATCCTGGTCATGCCGCCAACCAAAACTACTTCATCAATTTCTGAAGCATCTAATTTAGCATCACCGAGCGCCTGTATACAAGGTTCATCTAGTCTATCTATTAAATCTTCAACCATCTTTTCGAATTGAGGCCTATCAACTTTAAGATTTAAGTGCTGCGGGCCTGAAGTATCAACAGCAACAAATGGTAGATTGATGTTGGTTTCAAGC
>SMWS01000062.1 GCA_004356685.1 Deltaproteobacteria bacterium | reverse complement strand
CTGAAATAGTATATGGAACAATCAGGTGGAAAGAAAAATTAAGATACTGTTTAAATTTATTCTTATCACACGAAATTAAAAATAAAAAAGTAGAACTTATACTGCTTATAGGAATCTATCAAATACTACACTTGAATTCCATACCTGATTATGCCGCCATAAATGAGACTGTTGAGCTTGCCAGTATTAAATTTGATAAAAAGATAAAAAATCTGGTAAATGCCCTGCTTAGACAAATATCCAGGAATAAAGAAAATTTAGATTTTCCAGACCAAAAGACCGACACTTCCCGGTTTATGTCCGTAAATTATTCTTACCCTAAGTGGCTTATAGATAAATGGATTGATTCATATGGAACTAAAGTGACTAAAAATATGTGTATAAGTCTAAATGAGCATAGTAGAGCTACTATAAGAGTAAATCAAAATCTTATAGAAAGAGATAAGATGCTTGAGCTTATTAGCAGTGATTGTAAGCCTGAAAAAACAAAATATTCAAATGTGGGTATTCATATAGATAATCAGTATAAAATTATTAATTCGAATTTATATAAAGATGGTTATTTCTCTATTCAGGACGAATCATCTCAAATTGTATCTCTTATTCTTGATCCAAAAGCTGGGCAGACAGTACTTGATGCGTGCGGCGCTCCCGGTACGAAAACAAATCATATTGCCGAACTTATGAAAAATAAGGGTACAATAATCTGCTGTGATATTAATAATAAAAGGTTGAGATTGGTTAATAATGATACCAAGAGGTTAGGCAGCACTATTGTACAAACAATAAATGCTGATGCAAAAGATCTTACGTTTAATTATAAAATCAAATTTGATAAGATTTTAGTAGATGCTCCTTGCTCAGGACTAGGCACGATCAAAAAAAATCCTGATTTAAAATGGAACAAGAATATGGATGATATTAATAACCTTTCCAGTATTCAGATAGGTATTTTAAATAATGTTTCAAGGCTTGTTAAAACCGGGGGTATCGTTGTCTACTCCGTATGTACTCTAATGAAAGAGGAAAATGAGCAGGTCTGTGAAGAGTTTCTTAATACAAACAAAAACTTTAATATAGATAACAATCTCCCTATGAAATATGAAAAAATAAATAGACTTTTAGATAGAAATGGTTATTTTAGTTCCCTTAAATATTTAGATCACATGGATGGATTTTTTATAGCTAGGTTTAGAAAAATTTAAGATGAGTATAGATAATAAAAAACTGGTAGTGCCGTCAATTCTTGCAGCCGATTTAATGAGGCTTGGAGAACAAATTAATGCAGTCAAAGAGGCCGGAGCTGACTGGATTCACGTCGATGTTATGGATGGACACTACGTTCCAAATATAAGTCTTGGAATTCCAGAGGTAATGGCAATAAAGACTATTGACCCCCCGCCTATGGATATACATCTTATGATAGATAATCCCGATGATTTTGTTGAAGTTTTTATAGAAGCCGGAGCTCCATTTGTAAAACTTGTAACCGTTCAAATAGAATCAACTAAACTGCTGCATAGTACAATACAAAAAATTAAAAGTAAGGGAGTAATGGCTGGAGTAGCAATTAATCCTACTACTCCGATATCCTCACTTGAAGAGGTTCTTGGACTGGTCGATTTAATTCTCGTAATGACCGTAGAGCCTGGTTTTGCTGGTCAAAAGTTTATCGAATCAATGTTAGAAAAAATTACAAAATTAAGAAAAATAATAGATAAGTTAGACAGTAAACCACTTATTGAAGTAGACGGTGGTATAAAACTGGATAACATATCTAAAATTGCAAAATGCGGACCAGACGTATTTGTATCAGGTTCTGGAATTTTTGGAACATCAGATTATACAAAAACTGTTTTGCAAATGAGAAAATTAATCAGCAGTTAAATCTAAAATAAGTCTTTGATCAATTATAAATGTTCAAAGAAGATTCATATATAAAAAGTATTGAGAAATACTTTTTAACTCACCTTGGTAAGGGAATAATGCTTTCCTACAGTGACTATGAGCTTATTGCTAGCTGGAAAGAAAAAAATATTCCACTACAAACAATAATGGAAGGTATAAGGGAAGCTTTTTCTGACTTCGGCAACATCAACAGTTTAAATAAAGAAACTAAGATTAGGAACTTAAATTCTATTTCATCTTATGTAGATAAATCTATTAAAATGTATTTAGAAATCGAAAATATAGATTGTAAGATTGAAGACAGTGATCCTCCTGATAGTCATACCAAGGGTATAATCCATAAAATCAACGATGATGTAAAAGATATAGCAGATAAAAGAATATTAAATAAAATCATGGAATATAAGAATTTACTTATGAATCTTAGTTGTGATAATAGCTCTCAAACATTTAAAATTATTAATGAAAATGAAAACAGGCTATATGATGATATATTTAATTTGCTTTCAGGATCAGAAAAAAATAAAATATTAACCATGTGTAGGAATAGGCTTAAGGATAGTAGTAATAATATTACAAACCATGCGTACAGGAAAAGTATTATTTCTTTTAGAAATGAACTAATAAAAGCTGAGTTTAATCTTAATTTTTTAAATTAATATGGCAAAGACTACAAAAAGAAAGAAAAAACAGACATATGGTTGTGATAACTGCTATGAAAAAGGTTATATCCTGGAAAAACAGGGAAGATATGCAACTGCTAAGGTCTGTCAGTGTTTAAACTGTGAAGAGTGTTCTGGTACAGGAAAAAAACTATATTATAAAGATAATGGATACAGTTACATACAACCCTGTGATTTATGTGGAATCTTACATAAAAATATAAAACTTTATAATTTAGCCGGCATACCGGCTAAATATTATAACGTAAATGAAGTCAGTACATTTCATCCAAGACACGATACTCATCAAAATGCGCTAATCTATGTAAAACAATTTGTAGATCAATATCCTTATAAACCCGGATTTCTTCTTATGGGAGCCTCAGGGCTTGGAAAAACTCATTTGGCAATATGCGCAATTTCCGAGTTAACCTTGGAGAGGGGTATTAAATGTCTATTCACCGATTTCTTCGATCTATTAAATGATTTAAAATCCGCCTATTCTGAGGGAAGACCTGAAAACCAGGTTATTTTTCCTCTGGTAGAAGCAGAGGTGTTGGTTATTGATGAACTTGGAAAGGGAAGGGCTAATGAATGGGAGCTCAGTGTTTTAGATCAATTAATATCTAAAAGATACAATTCATCAAAATCAACTATAATTACAACTAATTTTGTTACAAAAGAAGTAAACGCAAAGCTAAACAGAGATAATAAAGAAATACTTGAGTATAGGATAGGAGAGCGTATTACTTCCAGGTTATTTGAAATGTGTAGTTTTATCTATTTAGAGGGGCGGGATTTCAGAAGAATGTCTGCAGCTAATTAAAATTTCCAGAATTGTGAATAACTCTTTTTTATTTCGTCTATTGTACTGTCGGCTTTTGTAGACTCCGTGAGATTGTTTGAATCAGTTTTATTGTAATTCAGTAGAGTTTCAAATACTTTATTAGTGCATTCCCAAAGCCCGTTTAGATTGTAGCCGCCCTCTAATACAAAAATTAGCTTTCCGTCACAAAGCTGCTCTGATAAATAGATAACAATTTCTGTAAGTTTAGCAAAACCCTCAGCTGTAACATTCATGCCTCCCATGGCATCATCAATAAAGGAGTCAAACCCTGCTGATACCAATATGAACTCAGGTTTATATTGGGCAGCGATAGGTATTAATATTTCCTGGAATATTTTTATATATTCGGCGTCACCCATTCCTGTTGACAGTGGTATATTTACAGTATAACCCTGTCCTTGGTCTACTCCCTTTTCATCGATAGAACCGGTGCCAGGATAGTAGGGAAATTGATGTGTTGAAAAAAATAAGACATTCTTTGAGTCCTCGAAAATATGCTGTGTCCCGTTTCCATGATGAACATCAAAGTCTATAATAAGTATCCTGCTAAATCCTTTTGACAGTAAATATCCAGCGCCCAGTGCTATATTGTTAAACAGACAAAAACCCATAGCCCTATCTGCTTCGGCATGATGACCAGGAGGTCTCACAAGCGGAAATGCAATATCTATTTCTTTGCTTATTATTTCATCAATTGATTGTAATACACCGCCCGATGCCCTCATTGCCGCATCAAAGGAAAATGGATTTGTAGAAGTATCCTGATCTAAAAATACTTTTTCTTTGCCTTTAGTAGATTTGATTCTTTCATAATACTTTTCAGTATGCACATTGAGTATTTCTTGCTTTGTTGCATCTCTGGGTTTTAATATTTTTAGTTTTTGTATAATCTCAGTTTGATTCAGCATATCATTTATTACATAAATCCTGTCTGGAGATTCCGGATGATCAAATCCGTTTTCGTGTTTAATAAATAGTTCATCTATTGAAATACCAATTTTTCTCATATTAATATCATCCGACGTTAGGTCTATTATTATATACTGATAATAACTCTTTAATGCGTCCAACCAAATATATTGATCCTGTTATACAAAGTGGCAGTTCTTTTTTTAATAAAGTTTTAAAAGCGATATTGTAATTATTTATTATTTTATACTTACAGTTTAATTGCTCACATATAGTTTTTAATTTATTGGTATCTGCTTCTCTCTCAGAAAATTGATCTGTTATGAATATCTTATTTGAGAGTTCAGAAATATTTTTAATAAACTTTTTGTGATCTTTATCACTTAACATTCCAATTAGGAAATCAAATTTTATATCAGGATAGAGAATCCTCAGTGACTTAATTAAAGCCGCAGATGAACTATCGTTATGAGCGCAGTCTAAAATGACAGGCCTTTTGATATCTATAATTTCTAATCTGCCGCTGCATTTTACATCTTGCAGACCTTTTCTTATAAGCTTTTCAGATAGTTTGAAATTATATTTTATGCTCAGTAATTCAATTGCTTGCAAAGCTACAGATAAGTTTTCTATCTGGTAGATTCCTGTTAGATTTGATTTAAGATTCAATAATTCGTAAGTATTACTTTTATAAGAATAATTGTTAGTACTACTTCCTTTAGAACTAAATTCTATTCCATACCTGTATAGAGGCGCTGAACATGTTTTAGCTTTATTTGTGATTGGTTTAATTGTATTTGCACTGCATGCAGTTACTGCAGGGATGTTATTTTTAATAATTTCAGCCTTTTCCTGCCCTATTTTATTCAGTGTATTTCCTAAATAATTCATATGATCGAAAGAAATGTTAGTGATTACCGAAATAAGGGGTGTTACTATATTTGTAGCGTCCCATCTGCCTCCCATTCCTACCTCCAGAATACAAATATCAATTTCTTTTTCATAAAAATATAGAAATGATAAAGCCGTAATAAACTCAAAATAGCTTGGCTCTATTTCAAGCTCTGTGGAAATGTTTTTTAATTTAGATATTAAAGAACAAAGATCAGTATTCGATATTGGTTGGTTATTTATTGATATTCTCTCATTAACCTTTATAAGGTGAGGGGAGGTATATAGGGCGGTTTTATAATTATTGTGTATTAATACTGAAGAAATGATTGATGAGACAGAACCCTTTCCGTTGGTCCCACCTACTATTATGGATTTAAACTTGTCCTGGGGATTTCCTAAGTGATTTAAAATTGTAGAAATTCTTCTAAGCCCAGGTTTTATATTATGAAGACCAAGAGAATTCAAGTAATCCAAATCTGTGTTTATGTTCATGCATAAAGTCTGATTTATCGGAATCTAAATAATTATCCTGGGGGCCATGACATCTTTCTTCCACCCAGCAGATGCAAATGTATATGCCAAACGGATTGACCTGCTTCAAGACCAGAATTTAAAACCAGTCTAAACCCCTTTGTACCTATACCTTTTTCATTTGCTATATCTCTTGCTACCTGAGTTAAATGTCCTAAAAGTTCTTTATCTGTGTCGTCACTTTCTAAAAGAGTTCTGATATGCTTTTTGGGGATAATTAAAATATGTACAGGCGCTTGAGGATTAATATCGTTGAATGCCAGCGACTTATCATCTTCATAAATAATATTTGACGGTATTTGCTTATTTACAATTTTACAAAATATGCAATCTTCCATTCAGAACTCCCTTTACTTAAGTTTCTAATACTACTACTGCAACTGAATAATCACCATCATGAGTTAACGATACACTAATATTATTAATATTCTTTTTATTCATAATTTGTAAGGCGTTACCGTGGAGCTTTATAAAAGGCTTCCCTGTATTTTCTCTAATCAGTTCAATTTCTTTAAACCTCAGATTGCCCCTGCCATGCGCTTTTATAAGCGCCTCTTTTGCTGCAAATGTAGATGCAAAATGAAGATAAGGTATTTTATGTCTGGAGCAGTATTCAATCTCTTGTAAGGTAAAGAGCTTAGTAGTAAATTTTTTATCCCACTTTTCGATGATATCTTTTATTCTGTTTATTTTAACTAAATCAATTCCTAGTCCATCTATCATAATAAAGGTCAGATTTTACAAAGCTGGGTCATTTCTCTTACTGCTCTTTCGATTCCTACTATTACTGATCTGCATATTATGCTGTATCCTATATTTAATTCTTCGATAAGTTCAATTTCTGCAATTCTTTTTGTGTTAGAGTAATTCAGTCCGTGCCCTGCAGCTACTCTGAGATCTAGATCTGCTGCACTGCATGATGAAGTAATTATCTGATTTAATTCGTAAACTTGCCGCTGTTCGTTCGTACTGTCCGCATATCTGCCCGTATGTATTTCTACCATGTCGACACCTATATCTTTTGATGCTTTGATTTGCACAATATCCGGATCAATAAATACGCTTACAAAAAGACCACTTTTTTTTAGTTTGTTTATTACTGTAGAAATCTTTTTTTTATTCTTTAGTACATTTAGTCCACCTTCAGTTGTTAACTCTTCTCTTTTTTCAGGAACAAGAGTAATCATATCCGGCCTAATTTTTAGCGCTACTTTTACCATTTCGGTTGTAGGAGCCATTTCGAGATTTAAATTAGTTTTAACAGACTCTTTAAGCATAGATAAGTCTCTATACTGAATATGTCTTCTGTCCTCGCGAAGATGTACTACTATTCCATCCGCCCCTGATAGTTCGCATAGGTATGCGGCAAGTACGGGGTCAGGCTCACTGCTCAACCTTGCTTGTCTTAGAGTAGCAACATGGTCAATATTTATATTTAACTTTGGCATATTAGATTTGTACGCCTATATGTTTTCTAATTATGTTAGATATTTCTAAAGCTATATCATTAATGACTTTTTCATCTTTTCCTTCAACCATTACACGTGCTAATTTTTCCGTTCCAGAGTACCGCAGATTAATTCTTCCATTGTCACCAAGTATACTGTTGCATCTGTTAAGTGAATTAGTTAAATCGGGGATTGACTTAAAAGGAGCTTTTTCTTTTACTTTTATATTAACTAGTAATTGAGGATATAAATCAATAATGTTTGAAAGATCGTATAAACTTTCACCGGTCTTTTTCATTATTGATAGAATTTGTAGGGCGGACAGAGTACCGTCTCCTGTGGTAGAATGATCCATAAATATAAAATGGCCGGATTTTTCTCCGCCAAATTTAGAATTGGATTTTCTCATTTCTTTAACTACATGTTTATCACCAACGCTTGTTAAGATAAAGTTTGCATTCATGCTTTTTACAAACTTTTGAAGAGCAATGTTGCTCATCTCGGTAAAAACAAATATATTATTTTTTGTATTAGTGCTATTATTTTTAATTAAATTATTAATACATAATGCAAGTATTTTATCTCCATCTACTATATTTCCTTTATTGTCTACAAAAACTGCTCTATCGGCATCTCCATCAAGAGCAATACCAATATCAGATTTGGTTTGAATAACCTTACTTTTTAGATTATCGGGGAACAGTGATCCACAGTTGAGATTTATATTTTTTCCATCAGGATCAATCGAGAGTAAAGTGACTTGAGCACCTAGTTCCTGAAAAACAAGAGGCGAAACTTTGTAGCCCGCTCCATTTGCGCAATCCAAAACGATTTTAATGCCATGCAGATTAAAGGCTTTTGGAAAAGTATTTTTTAAATACACTATATATCTTCCAGATGAATCCTCAATCCTAAAGGCTTTGCCAATCGATTCTGGCACGTCATTTAGATACTTCTTCTTTTTAAGAATCTCTTCTATTTTATCTTCTACGTCTTGCTCAAACTTAAAACCATCAGGACCAAAAAACTTAATGCCATTATCTGTATAAGGATTATGAGATGCTGAAATTACAATTCCGGCGTCCGCTCTCATATCTGTTGTGAGATAAGATATTGCTGGTGTAGGTAAAGGACCTACTAAAAATACGTCTGCCCCCATTGATGTAATCCCCGCAGAAAGAGCCTGCTCAAACATATACCCAGAGAGTCTTGTGTCCTTGCCAATCAGAATGTTTGGGCTCTCAATACTTAAACTACTTTTTAAATAGTAGACAAGAGCCTTTCCGAGCTTTAAAACCGTTTCAGGTGTCATTGGCTCAGTATTGGCTAAACCCCTTACTCCGTCTGTTCCAAATATTTTCATAGTTGGTTGTAATTTAACTACTTAATTTGTATATCTATAGTAATTGGTGTGGTTCTTTCTAATCTAATATCTTCATTATTGGGATAATCAACCTGTAGAGATAATTTATGTTTACTTCCTCTTTTTAAGGTTATGCTTTTTGCAGATGCAGTAACACTGATATCTTCACTCGATAGTTCTTTTATCTTACTATAAGGACCTTTAAATAATAGATCTACAGATTGGCTTGCTAAAATCTTATAATTCTTATTTTCTATATCAATTATATTTATTCCAAGCTCTTTAAATTCTTTTTCTATGATAGTTTCCTGGATATTTATTGTAATTTTTACTATTTCCTCATTGCTTAGTATTTTTAATAGCGGATTGTTAGTTTTAAGCGGAACTTCGATTGTAAAATTGGTTTGTTCTCCCTCTATTTTAACCTCATCTGTATTTATAAACTGCAGTTCAGATAATATACTTTTAGGCCCGCTTATCTTCACAGAGCTAGGTTTGACTTTTGGTTTGCCTACTACACTAAAACCAATGTCTGGTAGTCCTATTTTGGGATTAATCTTAACCTTTTTTGTAATCAGTTGGTCTATTTCCAACTTAATCTCAGAGGGGCTTAGGCTAATTATATTTACACCTGGT
>SMWS01000061.1 GCA_004356685.1 Deltaproteobacteria bacterium | reverse complement strand
AATAGATTCCGTTTAGAACCATAACGGAATGACGGGTTATAACGAAATGACAGAAAAGTGGTTGTCATACCTGAATGTTCCCCGATTTAATCGTTCGAGGACAGGCTTAATCAGGTATCCATATGTTTATTTTTTTCCCTCTTTTTATACGGCATTTCAAAAATAACGTTAAGAAAATTAATTATATAACCGTTAAAAAAGATGAAGGGATTGAGGGTAGATTTTCAGATTGTGAGGTTGTAGAATTAATTTTTAGTGATTTTTTGATATGACTTGATTTTTCGTGCTTTGTATCAAGACAAAACACAAAGAAAAGATCTTTCTATCAAGTTCGATGAATTATGGAAAATCTATCAAATACGAATGTTTCATTATTTATGCATTCGGCATCAGGATTAATCTGGCATTAAGTATTTAAATTTCCAATTATATTTATTATTTAAGAAAAAGCCCCTTTCAAAACAAAAGGGGCTTCTATTTTAAGGAAGATATACTAAAGCAGATTATGAACCAGTTCTTTTCTGTTCTACTTCATTAACTTTTGTTAGCGATTCCATTGCAACGCTACTATGAGCATAACATGCTCCCGCCGACATGACCATACCTACATTTATAGCTTCTGCGACCTGCTCTCTGGAATATCCGGCAGCTTTAGCGTCTTTTACACATCCTCTTATACAGTATGGGCATCTCGTCATATGCGCACAGGCAAGACCCACTAGCCCTCTCTTAAAATTTTTGGTAAGTGCTCCTTCGGCAAATACTTTTTTTGTGAATTCTTTAAATTTAGGGTCCATTTCTCCGCTAGCATCGGAAAAACATTTTATCTCGTGGGCAATGTTCTTCTTGAAAAAATGTCCTTCTGTAAGCGGGACATCATTTTCCAGAGCATCCCACGCTTCATATGCAATGCTTGAATATGCAAATGGAGCGCCCATTGCAAACCTCATCGCAACATATATGGCTTCTATAATTTGCTCATCAGAAGCACCGTGTTTTTTACTTGCATTTGCTCTTGATCTAATACAATATGAACATCTGGTAATATGTGCTCCTGCAAGAGCGATCAGCTCCTTTTCCTTCTTAGTTAATGCGCCATCTTTAAAAACACTATTATGATAATCCATCCATGAACCATAAAGATCAGGATTTAATTCCTTAAGATGCGCAATATCTGCCTTTATATCACTCTTCAACATATATTCACTCATTTTTTTGCCTCCTGCTCGCTTTACTAAGCGGCTTTTAATAATTTTATAATTTCTTTTGAACCTTTTTCTAGTGGATTTATTTGTTTGTAAGTTTTGGATATTAAAATGGCGCCTTCAAGATGTGCTAGTATAATTTCTGAGAATAACTTTGGATTAAATTTGTCAGAAAATTCTTTTTTTTCAATCCCGTGTTTCAAGCACAACTCAATCTTTTCGCGCCATTGCTCAAAAAATGCTGCAAGTCTTTTTCTAAACTTATGATTCTTACTGCTCAATTCACTAGCTAAATTACCAAAAGGACATCCATATTTGCATTCGTTTTCTTTATGAAACTTGACTACCTTATTATAAAAACTCTCTAATCTTCTTAACGGAGTAAGTTTATTGTTCATAAGCGTTTCATTAATTACCTCATTTACATACCGTTCAATTCTAAGATCAAGTACAGCAATACCAAGGCTTTCTTTGCTCTTGAAATGATAATAGAAATTACTTTTTGATATTTTAGCCTTACTTATGATTTCGTCTACGCTTGTCTGCTCGTAACCATTTCGATAGATCATTTTATAAGCGACCCGCAATATTTTCTCTTTATTTGTCATAGTATTTAATTAGGACTAACTAGTACGTACTATTCATTTTATATTAAAAGCTAAATTTGTAAATAGGTTTTATTTAATTCAGGATTTAGTGTAGTTTTATTTTAATGAATATAAATGTAATCGGTATAGATATTGGAGGTACAAATCTCCGGGGGGCGGTAGTTGATTCTAAAGGGAAAATCCTGAAGAAATATAGTCTAAGCTCAGAAGCTAATGTTGGAATTGATAATTTAATCAATAATCTGATTGATTTAATAAATAACCTGCGGGCTGATTTTAAAATTACAGGTATTGGTATTGGTATCCCGGGAATACTCGACTCTAAAAAAGGAATAATAACTCAGGCGCCCAATATAAAAAATGCTGCAAACTACCCAATCATAAAAGTTTTAAATTCCAGAATCAAGCCCAGGCTGCCTCTTGTTATAGAAAACGATGCCAACTGTGCAGCATTTGGAGAATATAAATTCGGAGCGGGGCTAGGTTTCAAAACTTTAATCATGATAACTTTAGGAACCGGCGTCGGCGGGGGAATTATATTAAATGGAGAAATCTGGAACGGGGCACATGGCATGGGAGGAGAGATTGGACACATAAAAATTTATCCTGACGGTAATAAATGTAATTGTGGAAACAGGGGGTGCCTGGAGAGCTATTCATCCCTTGTTGGCATAAAAAATATGATAAAAAAAGGGCTTACAGAAAATAAAATTAACAAAAAACTATTAGAAAAAATCAAATCTACAAAACATGATAAACTGCCCGAACTCTTTTACGAGGAAGCTAAAAGTGGAAACAGCTTCTCTAAACGATTGTGGGAAGAATTTGGAAAAGCCCTTGGGATAGGAATATCTTCACTGACAAACCTGCTCAATGTCGAAATTGTTGTTATCGGCGGCGGAATAGCAAATGCCTGGCAGATGTTTATTCCTTCTACAAAAAAGGCCGTAAAAGAAAATACTCTTATCGGTCCCTACCAAAAACTCAAAATCAGCAAATCAAAATTAAAAAATGATGCCGGAATTTTAGGAGCTGCGAGTTTAATTTTGCCGGAAAAATAAATTCTTATGTAATATTTATATATATCTGCCGGAATATTCAATTTTAATACATTCTTTTCCTTTTACTTTAAACCTCTCAGACATTCTCAAACCCCCTACCCAGGCAATTTCACCATTAATTATAAACAGTGGAAATAGTTTTCTTAAATATCGTGGTACTTTTTCATCGATAAAAAAATTCTTTAGTTTCTTTTCGCCTTTCATCCCAAACGGAACGAATTTATCTCCCGGTCTGAAATTTCTTATTTCAATTGGAAATTTAAATTTCTTTGGATCAATCAATGCAACATTGCTGCCTAAATCTAACTTTTTGACTTTTACTTTTTTTATCCTAAACGAAACATGCTCAAACTTGTGTTGTCCGAATGAATCAATTGTATAAGAATATTTAGGATTGATTTTAGACTTATGAGTTACTATAAAATCCTCATAGCTCTTGGCTATTAGTAGATCATTTGGAAGGTTAACTTCACCGGAAATCTTTTTTGAAGACAGCAATTTTAAAGCTGAATCAACATGATCAAAATCTATGTTAAGCAGATTTTCATTAACCCTACGTATAGCTTCTCTAATGAGGGCAAATTTGATAAATCTGTGAACTTTATTGAATTTTTTAATGTTGCCTAAATAAAATCCAGCTGCAGTTTTTCTAAACACCTTTTTAAACAATTTATTTGTATGTTCAGAAATAAAAGAATCATTAAGGGTAAATTGCTCTGAGGTTCTTAAAATATTTTCTGATATATTGGGATTTAATTCATTTAAGACAGGAATTAGTTTGTGTCTGATCTTATTTCTAAAATATTTTTGCTCTGTATTAGAAGAATCCTCAACCCATTTGATTTTATTTTCAGTTAAAAACCCTTTGATTTCATCTTTTGAAATTTCCAGCAGCGGTCTTACAATGTTTGGCTCTCTAAAGAAAGGAATTCCGGAAAGACCTTTTAAGCCACTACCCCTTATGAGTCTCATAAATACGGTTTCGACTTGATCACAGGCAGTATGAGCTGTGGCTACTTTGTGTGCATCGTATTTGGTAGTTAAAATCTCAAAAAACCTGTATCTTATTATCCTTGCAGATTCTTCGATTGATTTGCCCATTTCTTTTTTGATAGCCGATGCGTTTTCAACCAATAGTTCAAACTCTAAACCATTGTCTCTGCATACCTTTTTTACAAAATCTGCATCTCTCTCCGATTCTTCACCGCGAAGTGAGTGATTTACATGCGCCACTATTATGCTGAGCTCATATTCCTTTAACAGCAGAAGAAAGTTTAAAAGGCATATGGAATCGGCACCTCCCGATACTCCGACAATCACAGTATCGCCTCGAGAAAGTAGATTATGTTTGGTTATCGTTTTTCTTACTTTGTTTAACAAGCTCAAAATCTTTAGATGCAAGTCCACCTGAAATTATTATCTTAAAAGCTTCTTCTACCGAAAGAGATACCTCTTGAACATCCCTTTCGGGCAACATAAGATAATAACCTGATGTAGGGTTTGGGGTATTGGGAACAAAAATGCTCAGCAATGTTTCATCTGTATTCTTATTTACTTTATTAACAACATTTCCAGTCACAAATCCAAGACTGTAGATACCTTTTCTTGGAAATTCCAGCAAAATTACTCTTTTTATACCCTTAAAGCCTCTGCTGAAAAGTACGGTCTCAATTATTTGTTTGGAAGCAGAATAAATGGTCCTTGCAAATGGAATTTTAGAAATAATATTTTCTCCAAACTGCAGGAACTTCCCACCAAGATAGTTTCTGGCAACAATACCAACAAAAACAATAATGATAAGCGCACTGATTAGTCCGATAGAAAATGTTACATATTGATAAAGCGGTTTAGGTATTACTGAAAGTGGTTCTATAAATTTAGCAGGGACAAAACTTATTATGCCAACTACCCACAAACTAATCTTATAAATCACAAACAGTGTCAGACTAAAAGGAATTATTACCAGCAGTCCCGTAAGAAAACTTTTTTTAACCGAACTTGATACCTGACTCATTTAAAAAATCATTCAGAATTTAGTGCATCCCTAAGAAATCTACTAGATTTAAAAACTACTACTTTTCTTTCACCAATTGTTATATCTTCCCCGGTTGATGGGTTTCTTCCTTTTCTAGCATTTCTATTCTGAGTTCTAAAGCTTCCAAATCGCGGTAGTTTTATAGATTGTCCATTACTTAATATATCCTTAAGATTATTAAAAAAAGATTCGACTATTTCTGACGATTCCCTCTTGGATAACCCTATTTTTGAATGCAGTACTTCTCCAAGCTCTTTTTTAGTCATACCCACACCTCTCTTTATAATCAGGAACGCATACGCGCATTTAAGCTTTCGCTTAGTTTATCAAATATAGAAGATTGTACAAGATTTGCTTCATCATCTGTAAGTGTTTTTTCCTTTGACCTGATTATTAAGGAAACAGAAACACTTTTTTCCCCAGATTTGGCAAGTTCACCTTCGCTATAAACATCGAAGATCCTAACATCTTCTATTAAATCATTTCCTGTTTGTTTAATTTCTCTAACTATTCTACCTACACTTATACTACTATCGACAATTAAAGACAAGTCCCTTTTTGTATAAGGATATCTAGGAATAGATGTAAATTTGCCGACTCTACCCCTCTGTGATGCCAATAAAGAAGTAAGATCTAACTCCATAACAACCACATCTATATCTATATCAAGCTTAGATAATAAATCAGGGTGCAGGTATCCAATATAACCAATCTGCAGTTTACCAAGCACAATAGAAGCAGATTTTCCAGGGTGTAAAAATGAAATATCAGAACACTTCTCTTCGATATCTATCAGTTCCTGCAGCTTTAAAAATGCAATTAAACCGGCAAGGAGATTTTTCAAATCAAAGAAATCATATTTTCTTTTATCCCATAGTTCACTTTCAAGCTCTGCAGAGGCTGCCAAACACAATTTTTGCCTTTCTTCGATACCATTTCTATTTTGATAATAAGTCTTGGAAATTTCAAATATCTTAACTTCTCCTGCCTGATTGTTTAAATTCCTTTTTAGGTTTTCTAAAACACTTGGGAGAATTACCGTTCTCATAGCTGATTGATCTGTCGTAAGGGGATTTAGCAATTTTATGTTTGGCTTTTTAGAAAACATCTCAAGCGCCCCGGGTTCATGAAAACTATAATTTATAACCTCGCTATAACCTGCTGAAGCAATGAACTTCTTGATCTCTTTTATTGAATTATAATTAGTTTTAGTATTAATATTGCTTTTGACAGAAACCTGCGGAAGAGTTAAAGGAATAGAATTATAACCATAAATTATGGCAATATCTTCTATTAAATCTATTTCCCTAGTGATATCAACCCTGTAAGTAGGCACTTTGCATTCCAAGATATCCCCTTTAGTACTTTCCACACTTACATCTAATGAGTTTAGAATCTTGATCACTCTACTTTTTTTAAGCTTAATCCCTACTGACGAATTCAAATTCTTAATGTTTAGGTTTAGCGAATGTGGTTTAAATGTTCTTGAATAAACATCTACAATTTTTTCATTAACTCTTCCACTAGCTAATATGGTCAACAAATAGCTTGCTCTATCAATCACCCTGCTTATAGAATTAGGGTCAAGACCCCTTTCAAACCTGTAAGATGACTCTGTTGAAAGTTTTAACCTTTTCGATGTTTTCCTGATAGTGATTGGGTCAAAATATGCGCATTCAAGCACTAACGAATTTGTTTTTTCACAAACCTCTGAATTTTCCCCACCCATAACCCCGGCTATTGCAATGGGTTTATTTGAGTTACAAATAAGTAAATCTTCAGGGGTCAATGTCCTTTGGGTTTCATCAAGTGTATTAATAGTCTCGCCGGCACTGGCCGTGCGGACAACTATACTTAATCCAGTAAGATACTCTGCATCAAATGCATGAAGAGGATGCCCGTATTCAAGCATGACATAGTTTGTAATATCGACAACGTTATTTATCGACCTTACTCCACAGGCTTCAAGCCTTTGTCTAATCCACCTGGGAGAGCTTTTTATCTCAATACTATCAATATATCTTCCTGCATATCTGGGACATCTAATACTATCTTTAATTTCTACATTTAAACCCGGATTCCTTTCTATATTAAATACTTCATATTTATTTTCCGGATATCTTATTTTTCTGCCCAGCACTGCTGATAGCTGCCTTGCAACTCCGAGGACACTCAGACAATCAGGTCTGTTGGGCGTAACAGCAAGTTCAAAAACAAAGTCATCAAGCCCCAGTGCTTCTGTAAGAGTCAAGCCCAAATCGGGTTTTTCTTCATTCAAAATTAAAATGCCTTCACTATCTTCCCCAATTCCAAGTTCATTTTCTGCACATAGCATTCCGGCAGATGACTGCCCTCTGATTTTTGTTTTTTCAATCTTCATTCCTTCCGAAAATTTTGCTGTTTTAGGTAGTTCTGCCCCCGGTTTCGCTAAAGCTACAATATCACCTTCTTTCATATTTTCTGCGCCGCAAACAATTTTATATACGGAGTCTCCATCTGTTACATCGCAAAGAACAAGTCTTGAGGCATTGGGATGCTCTGAAATCTTAAGAATCTTAGCAACTACAATATTTGTTAAATTTGCAGCTATTGGACTTACAGCTTCTACTTCGAGGCCCGCGTTTGTAAGAATTTCCGCCAGATCATTTGGATCTTCTTTGATCTCAATAAAATCTTTCAGCCAGTTTAATGTGATTAGCATTTTTTTAATTAAACCCGAAAATAAATAGATAAATAGTT
>SMWS01000005.1 GCA_004356685.1 Deltaproteobacteria bacterium | reverse complement strand
TTTTTTTTGCTAAGACTGCTATACATACTTATGAATCGCAATTATCTAATGTAAAAAGATCAAAATATGATCTAGATTGGATTGTACTACGAGATATTAGTTTATTTGATATAGAAAATTTCTACTATGGACATAAAAGAGCCATCAATATGTTCACGAAAGAATAAAAGGGGAAGTTTGTAAATGCACAGTGATTAGGTAACGATTAAAAGGGACCGTTTGTACTAGCCAGTAATTCGGTAACTTTTTGTAGTTTATCAAAAGGTGTTTCATAGTTCAAACCTCCATGTCTTCTCAAGTGATTATATTCAAATAAATAGTTTCCCAAATTCATTATTAAATCTTCCATTGATTCAAACTTGTTTGGATTAAAAAACTCTTTTTTCGCTATCTTAAAAAACACTTCTATCTTTCCATTAGTTTGTGGTCTATATGGTCTTGTGTATATATGCTTTATTCCTAACTCTTTACACATTGTCTCAAACGGATGATCATACCTAAGCTTTCCTTTAAACTCAGGTCCATTATCAGACATTGTTGTTTCAAACTCAAAGTTGATAACTTGTCAGGCAGCATGATAATGATAATATTACTCATATTATCATACATAATTAGCTAATAAATCATTACTAATTGCAATGAATATCAAATATTTAGTATTATCATTGCTAATCATAATAATAAGCATGCATCGGCATAAAAATATATGTTATGTGATACACAGGCTGGCTACATTCTTGAAAAATTTTATATGATAAAAGGAAGCTCCGCTGGAATCGATACTCTCTTCAATTGATTACAAAGATCCAATCTGGATCGCTATCGCTTTTCTTTTTGGTGCGCTGAGTCGTGCGTTGGGATTGCCTCCGCTTGTTGGTTTTCTTGTAGCAGGGTTTTCGCTTAATTACGTGGGTGCTGAAGGCGGAGAGTTTCTTAACGAAATGGCTGATCTCGGTATAGCCCTTCTGCTGTTTTCTATTGGTCTCAAACTAAAATTAAAAGAGTTACTTCACGTTGAGATTTTGGGCAGTGCTCTGGCGCACATGCTGATATTTAGTGCAGTCTCCATTGCAACACTGCTACTGCTGAAACAAACAGGATTACCTTTATTTAATCAGCTATCGCTGGCGAATGCTTTAATTATTGGCTTTGCTTTGTCTTTTTCAAGTACCGTCTTTGTGGTTAAGGCACTCGAAGAACGTGGTGACTTTCTTTCTCGGTATGGGCAAATTGCCATTGGCATATTGATTATCCAGGATATTGTGGCTGTTATTTATTTGGGTATATCAGAGGTGAAAATACCGTCGATATGGGCGGTGGTTTTAATATTTTTGATTTTCGTTGGCCGCCCTCTTATTATTAAGTTATCAACTAGGATAGGCCATGGGGAACTGTTATTGCTTTTCGGCCTGTCGATGGCTTTGGGTGGATCAACACTGTTTGAAGCAGTCGATATGAAAGCTGATCTGGGGGCTTTGGTGTTTGGTGTTTTGCTGGCAAATACTCCTAAGGCTGATGAATTATCCAAAGCCTTGTTTGGTATTAAAGAATTATTTTTAGTCGGCTTTTTCCTGAGTATTGGCATGGCAGGTTTGCCTAATGTTACGACGCTAATTGTCGTCCCTGTGTTGTTAATGCTGCTAGTGATTAAAAGTGGTTTGTTTTTCTGGTTATTGTCACGCTTTAAAGTGCGAACTTTTCCTGCCAGCAATGCATCAATGGCGCTGGGTAACTTCAGCGAATTTGGACTTATTGTGATGATTGTTGCGGTATCGCAAGGCTGGCTTCCATACGAATGGCTAGTGGTTATGGCCGTATTAGTCGCTGTGTCATTTGTTGTCTCATCAACACTCAATAAGCGGTTTGATGATTTATATTCCCAGTTTCAGAAGGGGCTGCAAAAATTCCAACATTCTGAATTACCAGAGGATGATCTGAAAATTGACTTAACTGATGTTCAAATATTGGTTTGTGGTATGGGTCGTGTTGGCAGTGGTGCCTATGATTACCTTGAGGGGCAAAAAAAGATAATAGGATTAGACTTTGACGAGAAGGTTGTAGAAACACAGTCTACGAATGGACGGAAAACCTATTATGCCAATGTAAGTGGCTCAGATTTTTGGTCTCAGATAAATATAAAAAACAGTGATATTGAATGGATTTTGCTGTGTGCCCCGAATGTTGAAGCTAACAAGGCAGCCGCAAAATTGGCTCGACATTGGGGGTTTAAAGGGAGAATAACCGCTACATCTATTTATCCAGACGAAAAGAAAGAACTGATAGAAAATGGTGTTGATGCTGTTTTTAATGTCTACACTGAAGCTGGGGCAGGCTTGGCTCTACATGGCAAGAATTTTCCTAAGTGAGGTCAGTATAATAAAAATATCACATAACAATCGCATGCACGCGGACTGCCAAAAGCGGCGCGGCTTTCGCTACGCTTCACTTTCTCCAAAAGACGGGTGATCCATGTGCAGCAAGGTTTTTCTACATCTTAAAATTTAGCTACACATACTAGCACAAATTGTTATGATTGCTCTTGTTTGCGCATGACAAACCAAAAAACAGTATTCCAACTAATAGATATATTTTTGCCAAATTAACACCGCATCTCATATTGTTAATTAATTATAGTATAGATATTTTCCTAGGCAAATTAAGAATCCATTTGAATATATGCATTTTGAGCAGATTCAATCACGTTATTCCGACACCCATCAAAATAGAAGAATTCGATTTTTATGTTTATTCCGAGACAGATGTTTGTTGCCTTGCACAGTTGATCATCTGGTCTAATCTGCTAGGATCAAATCCAACCATAACATCTCTGCCACAGGTAGTAACAGGAACACTTCGTAGTCCTGTAAGTTGAACCATTTCATTTAGTGCCTCACTATCCTGTGCAACGTTATATTCTTTAAAATCAACCCCTTTCTCCTTCAGGTATTCCTTAACCATTGTGCAATATGGACAGGTCGGGGTGGTATAGATTTTAATCTCTTGCATAGACATTTCCCCTCTTACTAAGATTCTCTGACATATTCTTCGTACTGTAGTTCTGGATGATGACGAGGTATCCCGACACGGAACCAAATAAATGGAAAGATTGGATTCGGTAACCAATATAGCCAGCCTAAATTTTTTATCTCAGTACTATCACCTAGCTTTAAATCCATCCAAACATATAGAAACTTATATGGACATAATCCAGGAATGTAGTTTGGTCTGAATCCATCCGTTTGTAAAAATTTATTTCTTATATAAAGGTTACCCTCAAATGGAGTAATACCCCATCCGATGGGGCCATCTGCTATCCTGGCTCCAGTTGTTTTATGTGTAATTCGGATGAACTTCTTTGCCATTAGCTATAGCGTACTTAATTTATTTAGCCAAAAGGATTTTTTGATCCACTGCTACGACTAATCAAATCGAAATAAATTTAGACAAAATAGATAATCCCATTTTATGCATTAATCTTTTCGTTCTTATTATATACCAAAAACTATAGCTTTATCAATTAAAATTCTCTCTTAAACCACGCATTTTATTTTGAAAAAAAGCTGTATCTTTTGTATCCGTCCGTAATTGAAAGTCCGCTGTGCGAAGGCGGTGATCCAATAAACCAAAAATAAATAAGATTATGTGAAAATACCAAATAGGAGTGAATTATTAATAATATAATAATCATTAATAAATACAGTACATTTTTCCAATTTCTATAAACTCAAAGTTTCGTTTATCATTGGCCTGCTAATAATTATTTGGGGCTTTATTTTAGCAACATAGATGTCAAAAATCATCTTGGCCTTTTACAAGGGATAAATAGGGACAGCCACTAATTAACTTATAGAACAGGGGGCGCGCCTGTAGAGGTAAAAGTCAAGAGAGGATAGAGAAACTCCTCAGTTTTTATTTATTGATTGTTTCTTGGCTAAGAGGACGGTTACTATTGTTTAGCATTTCATTGTAGGAAAGAAGTGCCCTGCAGGGATTGTAATATTGAATAAAGACAGGCTTTGTCATCTGATATTTTGTGAAATTAAAATCTGATGCCATCTATTATTTGATTACATCCAAAAAACATTAATTTTATATTTATGAATATTTTTATCTTTTGTTACTATTTGTAAATTATTATGTTTAGCCTGAGCTATTAATAATCTATCAAATGGATCTTTGTGTATATTGGACAGTAACGTTGAGTCAATCATTTCTTTTGCAGAAGGGTTTAGTATTTGAAGATTAGTATTATCGAATATATCACTTTTCCATATAAATAAATTTGATATCTCTAATCTCTTATTTTTATTTAACAATGCAATTTCCCAAAAAGTAATAGAAGATACAAATAATAAACCTTTTTGATCAATATCATCAAAATATTCTATGAATTCCCGTGAAACATTTTCTTTATTATTCCAGAAAATTAATGCATGAGTATCAAGAAGGTATGCAGTTTTATTCACTCGTAATCCATCCAAATATCTTCTATAGGTTTGATAAACTCTTCTTCTGAAACTAGTATTTTCGGTTTGATACTGATTTTATCTCTCCAGTTAATTTTATGTATTGGTCCCATTCTGGCAACATCTTTTTTGTTTTTCTGAATGATTATAGTTTCACCACCAGAGGCTTTTTTTAAATACTCAAATAAATTGTTTCTTAATTTTGTTGCAGATATTTTTAGCATTTTATTAACCTACAATATGTACATATTAATATAATTCAATAGTTTGATTATATTTTTTGAGTTTGTATGCTACATACATACTTAATTGTGAAGCCAGATAAATATTATAGACCCTTACGATCTTATCAATTTGTTCATAGCCTTATTAGTATCATAAACTGATATAAGGTTTTGAGCAGTCCAATTAAACCTCCGCATCGCCTCCATAATGAATACCGGTAAGAGAGGCCATATCCATCTTAAATGTTGTTACGTTGTCTATATTGAATTGATTCAAGGATGTATAGCCACAAGCACGCGCTAACACTTTCATTAAATCAACTGATGCGTTAAAGAAATTAGCTAATCGCTTTGCTGATTCATCAATAATAAGTCTAGCTCGCAAATCCTTTCTCTGTGTTGCTATCCCGACGGGGCAATTATTTGTATGGCATGCGCGCATACCCAAACAACCAATCGCTTGAATAGCTGAATTGGAAACAGCGATTGCATCGGCTCCCAGTGCCAGCGCTTTAGCAAAATCTGCCGGAATTCTCAAACCGCCAGTAATGATAAGTGTAATATCTTTGTCTGTTTTGTCTAAATGTTTTCTAGCTCGTGTCAGAGCTGGAATGGTTGGAACAGATATGTTGTCACGAAATATTAATGGGGCAGCACCTGTCCCTCCACCCCGTCCATCTAAGATGATATAATCACTTCCAATATCCAACGCAGCATCAATATCTTTTTCAATGTGCTGCGCTGAAAGTTTATATCCAACAGGTATACCTCCGGTCTCTTCCTTAATCATGGTTGCAAAATCTTTAATATATTTTATATCATCCCAATCAGGGAATCGTGGTGGAGAAATAGCAGTCTCCCCCTCAGGGAGCCCGCGCACTTCTGCAATTTTTCCTTTGACCTTATTGCCTGGCAAATGCCCTCCGGTTCCTGTCTTTGCACCCTGGCCCCCTTTAAAATGAAACGCCTGGCATTTTTTTACTTTATCAAGTGAATA
>SMWS01000004.1 GCA_004356685.1 Deltaproteobacteria bacterium | reverse complement strand
CAGAAGTTTAAGGTTAGCGTTTATGAAGATTGGGAAGCGCCATATGATTTAAACCAGTGGTTAAAAGACAATCCAAGATGGTAAGTCATTTGAATATATAAAATCTAACACAAACTAAGAAGGTGACTAAATTCTATAGTCACCTTTTTTTATGCCTGATATATATATTATATCAATAATAGCTTCCCACTTAATTGATTAAAAAAGGTATATAATTATTATCTTATTTGAAATACTAGCACTAATTACAACGAAACAACAACAATTAGATTCTCAAATTAATTCGGCTTGACGCAATCTAAAAGAATTCTTATTGCGCTTTACTCCCCTCTCACTAATCTGATTAAATCTAACAATCTTTTAAAATTATCTTCATTCTCAAAAAGGATTTTTAATTCATTCAGTTTGTTTTCATTATCAATTCTTGCTTTTACCTCAATATAGTTGTTTTCAAAATAAGGCGAATAACTGATTAAAACACCCTTTGGAAGCTTTAGACCCTTAACTATTTGATTATATTCTTTTTCAACTTCTACAAGTCTCGGGCTTCTTAATTTTTTAATATCAAGTCTAATACCGTTCTTAGTACTCTGTTCTTGCATATTTAGAATGTTTTCAACTATTTGCGATATAGATATATCGTCTCTTATTGAAATATCATTCAATTCACTTAAAAGTTCTCTAGTTTCATTTGTGTTAAACCTGAAAGGAACAATAACTTTGATTATAAGAAGTAAAGCATCTACTATGTTAATTTGTGAAAGCAGAAAGCATTGCTCGGGGTTTAACTTTTCATCCAGATAATAATTTGTTATTCTAGAATCTATATTTGATAAATATGTGAATCTCTGAATGTTTCTTTCAGTAGTATGATAATCAATTAATTTTAAAAACTGCTTAACATCATTTCCATTATCTATATGTTTTCGACACAGTTCACCAATTTCAATGTCAGTATATCTATCTTTATTGTCTTCATAGATTATTTTTATACATTCATCAAAAGAAGTTTCATTTTCACTTTTCACTTTACAAAATACAGTTTTAAAACCCAGTTCTTGCGAAATACTAATACGTTTAAATCCTGTCAGAATAAAATATTGCTTATCGTTTGTTATAACAATTGGAGGGTTTATAATTCCAATATCTTTTATGGAATTAACTAATTCAGTCGGGATCTTTTTGTATGGAACTATAAATTTGGGATTATATATATCAATATCTGATATCTTTATTTCTTTTAAAACCATTTAGAAAAAACTAACCACTCCAAATACAGTTCCTACTATCCCTAGAGGCGCTAAGTCTTCAATAGTATCGACACTCTTATCAACCTTCTGTAATGTATTTTTTGCGTCCAGGTAAAGAGAGTCATCATTTACAAGTTTACCAAGTGTGCCTTCACCACTGTTAATCTTTTTTAAGATAGAATTAAGGTTTATTGCGGCTTCTGTAGCTTCATCATACAGTGTGTCGTCGTTTAGAAGCTTGCCCAGTGTACCGCCTTCAAGGCTTATGTTTTTGGCAAAATTCCCGAGATTTATCATCGCCTCTCTTGTTTCATTATACAAAGACTCATCATTGAGTAATTTACCCATTGTTCCCTTACCACTCTTCAAAGAACTGGTGATATCATTAATGTTTGCAAAAGTGCTTGTTACATCGTTATATAGCGTGTCATCATTAATTAGCTTGCCCAACGTTCCTTTGCCCTCAGACAGGTTTTTTACAACAGTATTTAGATTTTTAATAAGACTCGATACATCCTCTTTGTTTTCACCAAATATATCAAAAGTCTCAAAAGTGGAGCTTATAGAGCTTATAGTATTTTGAACGTTCGATAATATCTCATTTATATCTGCTGGCTCATCACTGGGCAGTGTGGAGCCTGCAAGGGCAAGCTGGCTGTCATCAGATCCAAAGCTCAAGTTTAGGTAGCTTATACCAAGCAAGCTTGTAAGCCGTATAGTAGCCTTTGAATCTTGTTTTACCGGCACATCTTTATTTACTTTCATAGAAACTTCAATATGGTTTTTATCTATTTTAATTCCAGTTATCTTTCCAACCTCTACACCGGACAACTTAACGGGATTGCCCACTCTGAGTTCAGTTACATTCTTAAAATAAGCGCGATATTGCTTGCTACTGTCAAAAAAAGGAATATCTCCCACAAATTCAAACACAAATAAAAGCAATAGGAATCCTAATAAGAAAAATAGTCCGGCTTTTGAATTGTTATTCATAGATAACCCCCTTTCTTAATTTAAACTTGAATCAAAGAATTGCCTGATTTCAGGTTCGGTGCTAAGCCTCATTTCATCAAATGTGCCTATACTCAATATTTTACCATTATACAGTATAGCTATTCTATCCGCTATTTTAGATGCTAAATTTACGTTATGAGTAACGACAATTTGAGTTACTTTAACATTCTGCTTTAAACCATTTATAAGTTCTGCAATATTTCCTACCATCATGGGGTCAAGCCCTGCGGTGGGTTCATCAAATAAAATCAGATCGGGATTCATCATAAGCGCCCTTGCTACAGCTACTCTCTTTTTCATTCCACCGCTCAGGTTTGAAGGCATAATGTCTTCTTTTCCTTCAAGATCAACTATCGATAGACAGGAAGAGACAAGAGACGATAACTTTTGCTCGTCTGAAATAATCCTATGTTCTTTTAAATAAAGAGCTACGTTCTCTTTTACTGTGATTGAATTTAGCAGTGCTGATGACTGAAATACCATTGCAACCTTATGTTTTGCTCTATCAAATTGCTGAGTTACATTATCTCCGTTTATATATATACTGCCGGTATCCGGGCTGATTAACCCTATAATATGTTTTAGAAGTACACTTTTTCCAGAACCGCTCTTTCCGAGTATAACAAGGGTCTCAGAGGAATTCACCTCTAAGGTAAGATTTCTCAATACCTGATTACTACCAAATGACTTAGAGATGTTTGATACAACAATACTTACAGGTTTGCCGCTTAAATAACTGATAATATTGTTATTATCTAATTTTCTGTGTTGCCTGTTTGTTTCCATATTTCTAATCTAATCCTATAAGAAATAAAAATCTTGTAATAAAGTAATCAGATATCAAAATTGAAACAAAACACAGAACTACTGCTTTTGTTACCGAAGTTCCTATTTCCCTTGGCCCTCCTTTTGTACTAAGTCCAACATAACCGCAGATTGTTATAATAAGGATACCAAAAAAGACAGATTTTATCATTCCGTTAAGTACAGCAATAAAATCTACAAGCTCTTTTAAATTTTTGAAGTATATAGAATAAGCAACATGTATATCCTGATTAGCTGAAGACACAGCAGCCCCTCCAAACCATCCAACCACGTCCATAAATACAACTAAAATAGGCATCACTAAGATAACTGCTATAAATCTTGGCATTACAAGATATTTAACGGGATTTATGTCCATTGTCTTTAAAGCATCGACTTCTTCATAAACTGTCATAGAACTAATCTCGGCAGTCATTGCCGAACCAATTCTGCCTGCAACCAAAATAGCCGCCATTACAGGGCCCAGTTCTTTAACCATCGAAAGCCCTACAATTCCACCAATATTTTCCTCAATACCAAACGCTGCCAGTTGTGGGCCGGTTTGAAGAGCCAATACTCCGCCTATAAAAAGAGAGATAAGGGCTGCAACTGGAATAGTGTTGCTTCCAATATTGAGAATCTGGAAATATATTTTATCTCTATTGATAATGCAGTCTTTCGACCAATAAATACTCTCAGTTAATATATTTAATATTCCCCCTATTATATTAAACAGGGAATTTATGCTCTTTAACATATTAAGATTTAAAATGACTACAGTTTATTGTTAATTCAGAAATGCTAAGTCTTTTGTACTTATAACCTTTATTATTTTGTACTCTATAATTCCTCCAAAGAACTTATAGATTTTCATATTCTCATTTTTACTGTATTCAAACAGTGGAAACAGCAGATTTATCCGAATCAACCTGTTTCCATCTAATTTTCTGCTTCTGTATGTATTCCATAATATACTAGTTGTTTCTTCTCCGGTTACCAACTTTTTATTTTCATATAATGTCCAAAAAGATGAAAAGTTGTTTTTTATGGGTTTGTTGTCGCGTAAAAACGGTTCTAAAATTGAAAGGAAGTTTATATACCTGTTACCCATTCTGTCTCTATTATAAGAAAATAATGGCCACAGATCTATTCTTCTTGAAGAACGACCATTTATATTTTTAGGGATTTCCTTTATATCTTTATACAAAAAAAGCAGGTAATACTTTTTTGAGATCTTATAATCATCAAAATCAGATATCTTATAACTATATAGTGGCCATAGGAAATATCCATCTTTATCCTCGCCTGATTTCTCGGTTGCAAAAAAAGGAAATAACCGATTTTCATATTTTTTACCTCTAGTCATATTAAACAAAGGCCAGGGAGCATCAATTCTTTGAAATCCATTTTTCTTATCATTATATTTGCTAAAAAAGGGCCATAAGTATGATTTATGATTTATATTTATAGAATCCAATTCTGAATAAAACGGCAGGTATGAAACATAACTAACCTGCTGGTCATAAAACTGTTTTTCCCTCTTTACATAAAAGGGCCAAAGTACGAACTTGTCGTCTAGATAAGGGTTTTTCTTTTTTTTATAGCCATAAAATGGCCATATTTTAAAACCTTCTACACCCTCACCTGTATAATATCCAAAAAATGGCCAGAGAATATGATTATTGGTTTCACCATCACTCTGAGTCTGTAGAAATAGTGGAAATAAAATAAATTTGATTCGGTCTTTATGAAATTTATTTTTTAAATTTCCATAAAGCGGGAACAGTGCAAAATAGTCATCTTCATCACTATTTGAAAATCTGGAAAATAAGAAAGGAAAAATATTAAAATCTCTTTGTACATAGCTATCTCTATACCTGGACTTATAAGTTAAAAAGAAAAAAATGTTGAAATCCCTGTTATTTTTGTGCCTCTGATAGCCGGCAAACGGGTATAAGATATCAATATCTGTTTTATCTTTATCTAAGTCATTTTCATAGTAAAAAAGGGGTCTGAATCCGTATTCTTTATGTTTACCATCTAATTTATAAATAAAAAAAGGCCCAAGCGCTGTAATATCTTTTTTATTCTCATTTGGGTAGCTCTTATAATTAAACAGAGGTCCTAAGTTAACCTCTTCACAAATTGCAAACAAAGAAGATGTAGATAAAAGTACAGTAATAATAAGAATTAGAGCAAACTTTTTTAGCATATTATTGATTAAGCCTAAAGTATAATATATCTGATACTATAATACTATAAATTATAGATAAACCCTTCGTACTCTTTTGCCAACAATTGACAGTAGTTCATAAGAAATAGTATCGGCAAGAGATGCTAACTTATCTACGCTTATATTTTTATCTCCAAAAAGTACAACTTCATCACCTACACTAATATATTTTAAATCAGTAATATCTATAATTGTAAGATCCATACAAACCCTTCCTATGACAGGTGCTGTAGAACCACCTATTGAAACCACAGCCTTGTTGGTTAGATGTCTCATATAACCATCTGCATAACCAATCGGGATTACAGCTATACGTGTTAGTCTGTCAGTAACAAATGTTCCACCGTAACTTACGGGTGATCCTTTTGGCAGTTGCTTAATCTGAATAATTTTTGATTTCAGTTTCATAACAGGATGCAAATAGACATCTTCAGCCCCGCAGGCACCATAAATCATTATGCCTGGTCTGACTAAATTAAAATGCGAATCCCTGTATCTTTGCAGTGCTGCACTATTTGCGGCATGTTCATAAGTGGGTTTATAACCCAAAGCATTTAAAGTATTCAATGACTGCTTATATAACGATATTTGCTCCATTGTATAAGCCTTATCAATGTCTGCGCTTGATAGATGAGTAAAAGCCCCTTCCATAATCACATTATTTAGATTTTTTATTTCCGAAATATATTCATATAATTTATTACTATCTACACCAAGCCTGTTCATGCCAGTATCAATCTTTAAATGATACTTAATTCTTATATTATTTTTTGAAGCGTAACTATCTAATTTTTTAAGTAAATCTAGTGAAAATACTATAGGAGTTAGATTGTGTTTTACTACTGTAGTAATTTCATCTGAAGTTATGCCGCTCAATATAAGAATTGGAGCTTTAATATCGGACTCACGCAGTTCTAATGCTTCATCAACCGTAGCAACCCCAAACAAATCACATCCCACTTCCTGCAGAGTTTTACTAACCTTTACAGCACCATGACCATAAGCATCAGCTTTGACGACTGT
>SMWS01000060.1 GCA_004356685.1 Deltaproteobacteria bacterium | reverse complement strand
GTCCCGACCCGCGACCACACTGAAAAAATGATGCAATATTTGGGTATAGACCTGCAGGCAGCAGGCAACTCAATTAAAATCTCAAAATCAGATGGATTTAAAGCAGCAGATATTCTCATACCCTCGGACTTCTCGACTGCCACATTTTTTATAGTAGCGGCACTGATAAATCCAAATTCGCAAATCCTTATAAAAAATGTGGGTATAAACCCTTACAGGATTGGTGCAATGGAAATTTTACTATCTATGGGAGGCGATATTGAGCTTATTAATAAAAGAGAATTAAACGGCGAGCCCGTGGCCGATATCATTGCAAAATCCAGTTCGCTGAGAGGAATAAATATATTTGGAGAGATGATACCAAAGGCAATAGATGAGCTGCCGGCAATAGCAGTGGCGGCATGTTTTGCTGAAGGCACAACAAAAATTACAGATGCAGGGGAACTCAGGGTTAAAGAGACCGACAGGATCAAGTCCACAGTATCTGAGCTTAAAAAACTTGGCGCCGATATTGAGGAGCTAAGCGATGGCATGAAAATAGAGGGCAGAGAAAGGCTTACAGGATCTGAGTGCACAAGCTGGGGAGATCACAGAATTGCGATGTCGGTTGCAATTGCCGCTACACGCGCAAATGGACAAACTACGATTGAAGATTCAAATGCAGCCGCAGTATCGTACCCACAATTTTTTGAAACCTTAAAAAGTATAAGATCATAAATGAAAAAACGAATTGTTATTGCAATAGACGGCCCTTCTTCAGCCGGCAAGGGCACTGTAGCAAAAATTGTTGCCCAAAAACTTGGTTTTAGCTACCTGGACACGGGCGCTATGTACCGGTGTGTAGCCCTGACTCTAAAAAATAACGAAGTTGATATCAATGATGACACCAAAATCTCAGAAATATTAAATAATACAAAAATAAGGTTAAGCAGTGATAATAATAAAAGTCTTAAAGTAGAGCTAAATGGAAAAGATGTGAGCAAGGAGATCAGGACGCCTGAAATTTCAAGACTTTCTTCTGATATTGCAACAAAAATATCTGTACGATCGTTTTTAACAAAGCTTCAGAGGGAGTTTGCTCAAAACTCAAATGTAGTGGCTGAAGGCAGGGATATGGGCACCCAGGTCTTTCCGGATGCCTATGTTAAGTTCTTTATAGACGCTTCTGTAGAAGTTCGCACGAACAGAAGATATCTCCAATTACAGCAGGCCGGAATAAAAACAGACATTGAAAATTTGAGAAAAGATATCCAAAACAGAGATTATCAGGATAAAAATAGAGAGATCGCCCCCTTGCATCCCGCAATTAATGCAGTAATAATAGATACTACGAATTTAGAAATTGATCAGGTAGTAGATATAATATTAAAAAGGACTAAAGGGGTGTTTGACTAACCGGTTTCTATAGTTATTTTTAAAACGTTTATTTTGTTTTTCTCCCCGATCAAAATAATTAATCAGGTTGGATATAATAAATTATGGAAGAATTAAGTTTTAGTGAACTATTAAATGAATCGTTAGATATCCCCGACACCGGGAAAAAGGTCAAAGGAACTGTAATTAGAGTAGAAAGCGAAGAAGTATTCATTGACTTTGGTTTTAAATCCGAAGGTGTAGTGCCAAGAGAAGAATTTAATATCATAAACGGCGGACCCGATGTTCAGGTCGGTGACCAAGTTGATGTTGTTCTGGAAAATTTGAAATCTCAGTATGGTGTGCCGCTGTTGTCCAAGAAAAAGGCTGAGATTCAGGAAGAATTAAGAATAGTAAATGAAAAATTTTCTAACAAGGAAAAAATTAACGCTCAAATCCTGCAGGATGTTAAAGGCGGGTTTATAGTAAATATAGGCGATAAAACTGAAATTCGTGCTTTTCTTCCCGGCTCCCAGGTAGATACAAGACCCGTAAGAGACTTTAAAAAGCTGATAGGGCAGACGGTGGAAGCCAGAATTATTAATATGACGGAAAAGGGTATCGTTATTTCGAGAAGGGTATTATTAGAAGAAGCCAGAGAAAAGAGAATAGAAGAATTAATGTCAACACTGAAAGTTGGAGATACTATATCTGGCAAGATCAGCAACACCATAAATTCCGGCGCCTTTGTTGACCTTGGGGGGATAGAAGGTTTTATCCCGTTTAGCGAGATATCATGGGGCAGAATAAGAAACCCTAATGAAGTTTTAACAATTGGCAACGAAATTTCTACAAAAGTGATAAATATTGCTGAAGGCCCTAAGATTACTCTGAGCCTGAAGCAAACAACTTCTGATCCGTGGCAAGAAGTAAAACAAAAATACCAGTCTGGAACAAAGATTAAGGGTAGTGTTGTATCAGTAAAAGATTTTGGAGTTTTTGTAGAGCTTGAGCCCGGAATTGAAGGTTTAATCCACAGTTCTGAGATGACATGGACAAAAAGGTTCAGACACCCAAAAGAGATCGTAAACGCAGGCAGTGTTGTTGAAGCAGTCGTACTTGAGGTTGATACCGAGAAGAAAAGGATTGGTCTAAGCTTAAGGCAAATAGAGCCAAGCCCCTGGGAAACATTTAAAGACAGTAATCCTTCGGGCAAAAGGGTAAAGGGTACTATTAAAAATATAACGAACAATGGCCTTTTTGTAGAGGTAAGCGAAGGACTTGTCGGCCTTGTGAGGCCCGATCAGATTTCGTGGCAGGGAAAAGAAGATCCAAACGAAAGTTTTAAAACAGGCGACCAAATTGAGGTTTCTGTTATTAACGTCGATGTAAAAAATCAGAGGGTAGCGCTTGGAATCAAACAACTGACTACAGATCCCTGGATAGAAGTGAATAACAATTATAAAGTAAGAGAAAGTTCGATTACAGGTAAGGTATCAAAGTTAAATGATTATGGAATAACTCTCGAACTAGAGAATAGTATTGAGGGTTTTATTAGAAATTCAGAATTTGCTAAAACAGGTTCAAGGGATTTGATTAAGCAGGTTAAAATTGGTGATGAGATTACATCTCTTGTCATGGGATTTGATAAGAGAAAACGTCAGATTAATCTTAGCAAAAAAGCTTATGAAAATTTCCAGGAAAAAGCGCAGGTTTCTAGCTTTAACTCATCCCAGGGCGATTCAAATGTAACTTTTGGTGACTTGTTTGCCAAAGAATTCACATCCTCTGTGGACACTCAGAAGCAGGAAGATTAATGAAAAAGGTCTTTTATATATTTTTAATATTCTTTCTAATCGGAATGGCATTTATAATCGGCCTTGGCACCGGTTTTATTTTCAAAGACGAAGATGGATTTACGACAGGAGATAAAGTAGCGCTGCTGAGTATTGAAGGCGTAATCTTAGATTCAAAAATCTATCTGGAAAGTATTACAAGCATTAAAAAAGATAAAAACATAAAGGCGCTTGTTCTAAGAATAAACTCTCCTGGCGGAGCAGTTGGTCCTTCTCAGGAAATATATAGCGAAATTCTTAAGCTAAGAGAAGTCATGCCTGTAATAGCAAGTCTTGGATCAGTAGCGGCATCGGGCGGTTATTATATTGCCTGCAGTGCAGATAAAATTTTGACAAACCCTGGCACTATAACCGGAAGCATTGGCGTTATAGCACAGTTTGTAAACTATAAAGAGCTGCTGAAGTGGGCAAAAATGGATGTTGAAGTTCTAAAGAGTGGGAAGTTTAAGGATTCAGGATCACCACTAAGAGACCTAACCCCAGAAGAAAGAGCATACCTGCAATCGACAATAGATAATGTTCATGCTCAGTTTAAAAGGGCGGTTTCAGAGACAAGGGGTTTAACACCAAAAGAGGTGGACAAAATAGCGGACGGCCGAATATTCACAGGTGAGCAGGCAATAAACCTTAAACTCGTTGATGAGATAGGAACAATGAACGATGCTATTGAAGCTGCGGCTGCTTTAGGGAATATTGAGGGCGAGCCTAATGTGACCCACTACCCCAAAAAGAAAACCAGGCTTATAGATGTGTTATCAATTTTAGAAACCAGTGTAATACCAAAAATCCCATTTAACAGCCGTTTTGGCTTATACTATTTAGTAAATACAATTTAGATTCTTATTCGATCAATAATATGAAAGTACTGTGGGCTCCTTGGAGAATCGAATACATAACCAAGGAAAGAGAATCGGGATGTGTATTCTGTGACACACCAAATAAAGATGATGATAGAAAAAATCTTATTCTTTACCGCGGCAAAACATGTTTTATAATTCTTAACCGTTATCCTTATACAAACGGCCATCTTATGGCAGTTCCTTATAAACATACAAACGATCTTAATAACTTAAGCACCGAAGAAAGGGCAGAATTGCTGGATTTAACAATAAAAAGTAAAAATGCTCTTGGAGTAATGAAACCAAATGGGTTTAACATTGGTATGAATTTAGGTAAAGTAGCAGGAGCGGGCATCGATGACCATCTGCATTTTCATATAGTGCCCAGGTGGGATGGTGATACAAATTTTATGCCGGTTTTGGGCAGTGTCAAGGTCATGCCCGAGTATCTTGATCAGACATATGACAAGCTTATAGAAGCATTAGAATCCAACTAAAGGAGAATAATATGAAATTTATAAAAATTCTTATTCAGGCAATTATCTTAGTTATTTTGCTCATAGCAATTTTTCAGAATCAAGAAATATTTACAAATGAATTCGAACTTGGTCTTGATTTAAAGGTGTGGGATTCAGGAACTTTTATCACGAGCAATGGAATATTAATAGTGACTTCATTTTTACTCGGCGTGATATTAACAATTTTTTGGGGTGTATTTAGCAGCGTTGGAAAGAGGTCAACAATTAAACAACAAAATAAAAAGATAAAAGAGCTGCAAAGCACTAAACCTGAGCCTGTATCCACTTATTCTGCATCCGAAACAATTTCATCTGAACCACATGAGGCAAGCACTTCTGATAATCCTTTTAAGAGTTCAAATTAATTTAAAACAAACCTGATGCAAAAATGGAAGCTCTAACTCAAACTCATAAAATTAGAAAACCCGCCTGGATAAAAGCAAAGATTCCTGGTGGAGATAACTATAAAAAACTAAAATCTCTTTTAAAAGAGAGCAATCTCCACACCGTTTGCGAAGAGGCAAAGTGTCCTAATATTGGAGAATGCTGGGGAGCAGGAACGCTTACTTTCATGATTCTTGGTGACACCTGTACTAGAAGCTGCGGGTTTTGTCATATAAAAACAGGAAAGGGGCCGGAACTTGACTGGGAAGAACCAAAAAGAGTTGCAAAAGCAATTGAGCAGTTAATTTTCAATAACGCAAATATAACCCATCTAGTCATAACCTCTGTAAACCGTGATGATAAGAATCTTGAAAGCGCACAGATCTTTGGTGAAACAATTTCTCAGGTAAGGCAGCTTAATCCAAACGTAAAAATTGAAGTTCTTATCCCCGATTTTAAGGGCGAAACGAAAGCTTTAGAACAGGTATTAATTGCTAAGCCGCATGTACTGAATCATAATATTGAAACAGTTCCAAGACTCTACTACCATCCACAAACTACCCCATCAGGGAGAAAGAGGTCAGTTCGCCCTCAGGCAAAATATGAGTGGTCTTTGCATGTTTTAAAACATAGCAAAGAATATGGTAATGATGGAATGTTTACTAAATCGGGAATAATGGTCGGGCTCGGTGAAGAGACAGAAGAAGTAATAGACACATTAAAAGACCTAAAAGATGTTGGATGTGATATTGTAACTATTGGTCAGTACTTACAACCAACAATAGATCATCTTCCTGTCTCAAAATTTTACCACCCATCAGAATTCGAATCCCTTAAACAATACGGCGAATCGGTTATCGGGATCCCACACATCGAATCCGGCCCGCTTGTAAGAAGCTCCTACCATGCCGAAAAGCAGATTTTAAAACTGAATCAGATATAGATATAATAATATTTACTTGTTATATTCCATTTGACCCTTTAATATTCCGTTATCTTTTTTTAAATTAGATGTCTTTATATCTAGTGGAGGTATAAATAAAAAAAATAATTCTATTTTTAGGAATTTTAATTATTATATTTGCAAGCAACGCTTATTCAAATGAACTGGTTTATAAAGATAAAACCTTCACAGCTCGTGTTGGAAATGTAAGACTTCAATCAGAGCTAATAGCTCAGGGAAAGACAAACGGTGACCAGGTCTCCGCAACAGTTCCGGCTGTGATATTTAATAAACCAATTGTAATAAATGATGTTAGAACTGTTAATAAAAGTTATGGAAAGGAAATAGATTTTCTAATCGCTTACTATAAAGCCAACATAGAGGGAGATAAAGAAAAAATAATATCTTTCTGGCATCCTTCTGAAAAAGCAGCTATCGCTAAGAACTTTAACGACCCGGAGCTGTTTAAGGAAAATCAGGAGCGCATAACAAATAATCCGGGTATAACGATACATGGAGTAATAAAACAAAAAACCATTATCTCAATTATCACCGGTACTGATTTTGTTTATGGAATTAGTTTAAAACCAAAAGAGGGAAAGCTGTATTTAACAAACATACCTGACAATGATTTAGAGCTTGCTATTGTTGAAGCATCATTTATGTAATTTTAATTAACAAAGTCCTATGAAAGTAGCTATTTTGTTAATTACTATATTGTTTTCAGGATTGATAAGTACTAGTGAGATGAATCAAAAGATGCGGTCTTGAATGTAAGACACTTAGCACCGACCGGTACAATATTTAAAGAAGCTCCTTATGAAAACATGTGGTATTACCGTACTGAAATCCTCAACAAAACCAAACAACCATTACGTATAGTATGGTTTGAAAGCTATTTAAAATATAATGGTCATTGGTATGGCGCAAATGTATTGGGTAAAACTCTAAGGAGTAAAGAATTTTCATCTTGGTATACTGAGG
>SMWS01000059.1 GCA_004356685.1 Deltaproteobacteria bacterium | reverse complement strand
TGTAACGCATCGTCATCGTTATTGAAGAATGCCCTAACAGCTTTGATACGGTCGCTAAGTCTGTCCCTTTGAGTACCAACCTAGTCGCAAAACTATGCCTAAGGTCGTGAAATCTAAGGTTTTTTATAACAGCTCTACTGCAAGCATTCTTGAAAGCTGTACGGATATCTCTTATAGGCTTATTACGGTATGTGAACAACTTAGACGTCTGCTGTATAATTGGGCAGAGAGGGACTCGAACCCTCACGAGCGTAAGCCCAACGGCTTTTGAGGCCGTCGCGTCTGCCAGTTCCGCCACCTGCCCTATTTATATCCATTTTCTAACACCTAAATGTTTGTGTGTCAAATAACATAACATACCCGTCTTCATTGACTTTCGCAGCAATCTGTGAGATATTTAAATCACTGACACTTAGGAGGTAACTTAGTTGTTGAAAGGTAAAGTAAAGTGGTTTAACAACTCTAAGGGTTTTGGTTTTATAGTTCCTGATGACGGTGGAAATGACGTATTTGTTCACTATAGCTCTATAGAGCATGAAGGGTATAAGGTGCTCAACGAAGGTGAAGAAGTTGAGTACGAAACAACAGACGGGCCTAAAGGTCCTCAAGCAAGCAAAGTGATCAGAGTTAGTAAGAGCGAATGACTTTTTGCCTGTATTTTTTAGCTGTTATAAAATAATTAAAGATTTAGAAAGCTAAATTTCTTAAGCTTCTTTAATTTCAAAATAAGATAATTGCCAAATATTTCAAATTGGTGTTATAGCCTTATTTATAACACCCAGAATTGCTATCAGTCTTTTTTATTATTTAAGCTATATCCACTGCAGCATTGTCGCTATACTGAAGTTTTATTAGTCAACATTTATAAAGTACCTGGGTTTTTTTGTTATAAACTGCTTTGTTTTTCTTACACTTTCTAAGCTAAAAACCAAAAATGTAAAGAAACTAAATTTATATTTGCAAGTTAATATCTAATACTACTGTTTATTAGTCTGCCCACTTTATAATAAGTAATATAAAATATTTAAAAATATTTATATACTGTTAGAATAAGTGGTCATTTTTAATATGAGGAGGTTTTAATGAATAGTAATTACGTAATAAAGAGTATAAAAGTTGTTTCCCTGTTGCTACTGGTAATGATGCTCGGCGGCATAAATTCTTTTGCCACGGGTGATTCTGCAAAAGGAAAAGAATCATATAATCAGATATGTGCTATGTGTCATGGAGAAACTGGGAAAGGCGATGGAGTTGCAGCCGCATCGTTAGACCCTAAACCCAGAGACCTGAGTAGTGGTGAATATGTATCGACTCTTACAGACGAGCATATTTTTAAAGTAATCAAAGAAGGCGGGGAATCTGTTGGAAAATCAAACTTAATGCCTGCATGGGGAGCAGTTTTATCAGATGATAAAATCTGGGATGTAGTTGCATATTTAAGAGCCGACATCTGCAAATGTCAGCACAAAGCGAAATAAATATTTTAATTTAAATATATAACAGGAGAGGTGACCGAGTGGCTGAAGGTGCACGCCTGGAAAGCGTGTAGGGGGTTAACAGCTCCCTCGAGGGTTCGAATCCCTCCTTCTCCGTCATTAAAAATTCAACCAGTCGGGCCCGTACGGCAGGAACTTGCAAACCCCGCCAGACCCGGAAGGGAGCAACGGTAGCAAGAGCTCTAGCGCGTTGCGGATACCTGACTGGTTGTTCAAAATAAAATGTCCTATATAGTCCTAGCAAGAAAGTGGAGACCACAAAACTTCGATGAAGTTGTAGGGCAGCACTTTATAACTACTACTCTAAAGAACTCTCTCTCATCGGGAAAAGTTGCTCATGCCATCTTATTTTCCGGTCCAAGAGGAGTCGGCAAAACCTCAACTGCCAGGATTTTAGCAAAATCAATAAACTGTGATAAAGGCCCTACTCCCACCCCTTGCTCAGTTTGTACAAACTGCATAGAAATTTCCGAAGGAAAATCCATCGATGTAATAGAGATAGATGCAGCCTCTCATACAGGGGTAGGAGACGTAAGAGAAATAATAGAAAACATAAAATATCTGCCGGTATCAGGGAAAACCAAAGTTTATATTATCGATGAAGTACATATGCTTTCAAACTCTGCATTTAATGCGCTTCTAAAGACTCTTGAAGAACCTCCCGAGCATGCACTGTTTATTCTTGCAACTACAGAGGTCAGTAAAATACCGCTGACTATTCTTTCAAGATGCCAGAAATATGACTTTAAAAAAGTATCTTCAAATGACATTAAGAACAGCCTTAAGAAAATTACTTCCAGGGAAAATATAGAGATTGATGACAGCACAATTCATATGATAGCTTCAGAATCTGATGGGAGCCTAAGGGATGCTTTAAGCCTGCTTGATCAACTAAATACAACGTTTGATGGGAAAATTAAGTATGAAGAAGCATCGAAATTATTTGGCATTTTTGATAGTTCTTACTGTTTATCCCTATTTAAAAACATACTGGCTCAGGACCCTAAAAAGTGTCTGCAGATAATCATAGAACTCAACCAAAAAGGAATCAATCCTAAAAAAACGATAGAGCAACTGCTGAGAATAGTTAGATATTCAGTTTTTATTAGGGTCTGCGGCTCTGGTGTATCGACTGATCTTACCGAGGATGAAGCATCTCAAATAAATGAAGAAGTATCCAAATTTGATATTGGAGCATTAGAAAACATATTTAATCAGACACTTAAAGCCTCCGAAGATATAAGCAGGTCGGCCTACCCTGAGATAGCGCTTGAAATGAACATAGTAAAACTGGCAAACTTGGATCATGCTATCCCTATAAACGATATTTTAAACAAGCTTGAAAGTATAAGCTTAAATACAACATCTAAAACCAGTGAAACCTCAGGGGCTAAAAAAAGTGGAATATCAGCTAAACCAACTATTAAAAATGAGGCTGATGATAATATAATAAGCAAAGAAACACCTGAAAAAAAGAATTTAAAGCAAGAAAATACTGAAAGTTTATCCTTAAGCAATTTTATTGAATATATAAAGGATAACGAAAGCATGACCGGAATTTATCTCGAAAAAGCCGATAAGATAGAGATAAAAGACACCAAAATTAAGCTTATTTATAATTCACAGTCTGTATTTTCAGACAGTATTCAAAAAAAAGATAATATAGATAAAATTAAAGACCTGCTTAAAAAAAGACATTCTAAAGAATTTAATATTAATGTTTTAGTCAACAAACCTGACAAAAAAGAGCCTGAAAAAGAAAATGACAACTATGATAGCAGTCAGGGTAAAAACATAATGAACAATAAGGCACTAAAAGAAGCTATGGATACATTTGGAGGACGGTTATTAAAAGTAAAAAACAGTATAAAAGGAGATAAGTAATGAAACTTGAAAACATACAGGATATGTTAAAGAAGGCCGGAGACATAAAAAAGCAGGTAGAACAGATTCAAAATGAAGCCGGCGAAAAAATCGTTGAGGCAACATCGGGCGGCGGGATGGTAACTGTGGTTGCAAAAGCAAGAGGTGATATTGTTTCTATTACAATAGAACCAGATCTGCTAAAAGATCCCGACATAGAAATGATTCAGGACCTTATCACTGCAGCTTCAAATGAAGCTTTAAGCAGAGGCAGGGAAATACTAAAAGAAGAGGTTAGTAAAGTTGCAAGCAGTTTTGGCCTTCCTCCAGGACTAATCTAGCATGATGCACCAAGGCTTTCCCGAGCCGATTTCTAATCTTATCAATCTGTTATCTCAGCTTCCGGGCATCGGAGAGAAAAATGCCACAAGGCTTGCAATACAAATACTGAAAAATTCCACAGAGTACTCCAGGAGCCTTGCAAACGCACTAATAGAAGTAAAGACCAAAGTAAACCTATGTAACAACTGCTTTTGCCTGACTGCAGATAACATTTGTAAGTTTTGCAGTAACGAGGAAAGATCAAATATGATATGTGTTGTAGAAGACCCGATTGCTCTGATTGCTATTGAAAAAAGTAATGAGTTCAAAGGTAAATATCATGTCCTGCACGGCACTATTTCTCCAATCGATGGAATCGGCCCAGAGGATTTGAAAATAAATGAACTTATAGGCAGAATCGAAAAAGAAAGCATAAATGAAATTATAATCGCGACAAACCCAAGCGTAGAAGGTGAAGTGACAGCACTGTATCTATCGAAGTTAATTAAACCACTTGGGATCAAAGTAACTAGAATTGCCCACGGGATACCAATGGGCGGTGATATTGAGTACATCGATGAACTAACACTGGGAAAGGCTATTAAGGATAGAAGACCTATTTAATTTATCAGATTCATTAATCTTTTAAGCATTAAAATCTTGAAATAAATACTAAAAACCGTAGAATCTCTTGATTTACCTATCATAAAGCTCAACTAACGAAAACGGAGGACTAAATTGATTGATATAAAAAGCTTAGAAAATAGCTGGGCGCTTATTCTTGGCGCTTCAAGCGGGTTTGGAGAAGCACTGAGCATAGAACTTGCTGACTGCGGGATGAATATTTTTGGAGTCCACCTTGATAGAAAAGGCACACTTCCAAAAGTTGCTGAAATTGTAAGTAAAATACAGAGCAAGGGCAGACAAGCCAAATTCTTCAATATTAACGCTGCAGATGCAGAAAAAAGGTCGCAGACCATACAAGAAATGATTAAAACACTGGATGAAGACGGCAATCCCGGCAGCGTAAAGGTGCTTGTTCATTCTCTTGCCTTTGGAACGTTAAAACCCTATATAGCAGAAGAGAAAAAACAGATGGTCACTGACACTAACATGAACATGACTGTAGACGTTATGGCCCACAGCCTTGTATATTGGGCACAGGATCTGGTTTCAAACAAGCTAATGGGTGAAGGTGGAAGAATCTTTGCTCTAACAAGCGCAGGCGGACACAAAGTCTGGCCTACATACGGAGCCGTTTCTGCAGCAAAAGCCGCTTTAGAATCACACATAAGGCAGTTGGCATTTGAACTGGCGCCCAGCAATATTACGGCTAATTCTATAATGGCAGGGGTTACCGAAACCCCGGCGCTTAAAAGAATTCCAGGCAGCGAAAAAATAGTGGAAAAAGCAAGCCTTTACAATCCGAGTAAAAGACTGACCACTACACAGGACGTAGCAGAAGCAATAGCTATTTTGTCTCTGCCCCAGGCTCACTGGATTACAGGCAATCTTATCGGTGTAGATGGTGGAGAAGATATAGTATAAATATCTAATGCTAAAAAAAGTAAAGATCTACAACACCCTTTCTGGAAAAAAAGAAGAGCTGGTTCCAAAAGACAGAAATTTAATCCGAATGTACGTCTGCGGCCCAACTGTGTACGATTCAGCACACCTGGGGCACGCAAGGGCTGCTCTTACTTTTGATATAATTAGAAGGTTCTTAAAGCACATAAAATATGAAGTTAATTATATAAGAAACATCACCGATATTGATGATAAAATAATTGACAGGGCAAACAAGCTTGGGGTGCCTGCAAATGAAATATCGCAAAAATATACAAAAGAATATCAGCAGGATATGGCTGCACTCGGCATCCTGCCCCCTGACCACGAACCAAAGGTTTCCGATCATATACACGATATAATCAATCTTATTGAAAAACTGATAAGCAAAGAAATAGCATATGCATCGGGAAACGACGTATTTTTTTCAATTAACAAGTTTATTGGATACGGAAAACTTTCACGGCGAACTCCTGATGATATGATTGCAGGCGTAAGAATTGATATTAACGAAAATAAAGAAAATCCGCTGGATTTTGCCCTATGGAAGGCAGCCAAGAAAGGTGAACCCTTTTGGCAGAGCCCGTGGGGAAATGGAAGACCGGGCTGGCACATCGAATGCTCTACCATGAGCATGAAATACCTCGGGCAGGACTTTGAAATCCACGGCGGAGGCAAAGACCTTATATTTCCTCACCATGAAAACGAAATAGCCCAGTCCGAAGCGGCAACAGACAAGCAGTTTGCAAAATACTGGATGCATAACGGGCTCATTCAGATAAATAAAGAAAAAATGTCCAAATCAGTCGGCAATATTATTAATGTAAGGGAAGCCCTTAAACTGTGGAATAAAGAGGCAATCAGGTTGTTCTTTTTATCCCATCATTATAGAAACCCGGCAGATTTTTCGCAGCAAAATCTTGATGAAGCAGAATCGTCTCTACAAAGACTGTATCTTACCCTGCAAAGAGTAAGAAATATTAAAACCGTACGAGCAAAACAGGATCGGAACCTAAAAAAACATGTTGATAATTTTAAAGAAAATTGGGGAAAAGCAATGCAGGATGATTTCAATACTGCAGGAGCTTTGGGAAACCTGTTTGATCTTTGCAGAATAATAAATAAATCAATGGATTCAGTCGGAGATTCTACGACGCTCGGTGATGCAGTTAATGAAATCCTGATTTTAGGCAAAACTTTTGGAATATTAGAGCAAGACCCGGATGATTATCTACAAAAAGAAAAACTCTCCAAATCAGAGATTGAAATTTCAGAAGAGCAAATCAATCAGCTTATAGAAGAGCGAACCTCCGCCAGAACTGACAAAAACTGGGAAAAGAGCGATGAGATAAGAGATTATCTAAACTCTAAAGGAATATGTATTGAAGACTGCGCAGAGGGAACTATCTGGAGAGTAAAGAGTTTAAGCCCAGACACCTAGAAATTCTAAAGCCCTTTTTACAGTTGCAGGGCTTTGAGTCTCCCCCCTGCAGCTAAACCAGCAAGCCGTACAATTAGTCTTTTGATATAAGTCAGGTGAATATTCGGTATAATGGGCAGTCACAGGCATCTCTGAACACCTCTTGAGATGACCGCTTGGAGTAACCTGTATATGACTTAGTCCTGCCGTGCAGTCAGGTACTCCACCTCTTTCAAAATAACCCGGGATCTCTTTTAAATAAAACTCTGTAGTTAAAATCGTACCCTTTAACTTTTTTCTTAAATCTATAAGCTCATTTACTACTTCTTTTACTTTATCTATATTTTTGTCTATGAAATGCGCCTCATTGTTTGTTTTCATAACCGAATAAGAACTAAAAGATACTCCAATATTCCACTGCTTGGCCTGATGCACTAAATCAACGATTTGATCAAGGTTGTCATCCATAATTATAGTGTTGATTATTATGCCGTTTTTCTTCTTAAATCTCTTACCAAGCTTGGGAAGAAGGTCGGCTAGATGATCCCAAAGACCATCTATACCCCTGAATTTATCATGAGTCTTACCAATAAAATCAAGAGATATGACAATCTGATCAAGCCCGGCATCAAATAGATCCTGCGCTTTTTCAACAGTTAGCAGATCTCCTTTGGTAACCATCGATGTAAAAATATAAAATGAAGAGGTCTTGACCTGTCTTACAATATCTACAAGGTCTTTTCTCAGCATTGGCTCGCCGCCTGTAATAACTACGGCAATGGGATTTATCTTTTTTATGACAGGGCTGTAATCCAAAAGCCTTTCTTCATGCTTTGTCTGCCAGTAATCACAAAAATCACAACCTGCATTGCACAGCTTTGTGATCTCAAGATTTACAAGTCTTGGTCTCCTGGCAGCCTTTATATACAGAAATTTAGCTAAACCTGGTATAGCGTCTTTAATTGGAACCATAGGCAAAATATAAACATAATTTACTTAATTACTCAAGTATTTAATTTGTTAAGGTAATCATACTGATTATTTGAAACCTTTATTGTTGCTGTATTGTTCTTGACTTAATAATACAAATTTAGTTTAATTTGATAATTAAGACACTAATATTTTAGTTTAACAGAAAATATCAGATTTATACGAAATATTTTAAGGAGCTTGGAATGTCGAAGAGAACTGTAAAAGTAGACATGTTTCAATGTGACTATACAAAAAAAAGCGGTGAAAGATGTGACATAGAAGGTGAAAGAATACAGATCAAGCAGTGTGCGATGTGCAGTAAGGACTTATGCAACAGACACTACCAATCGTTATCTGTTTCAATTAATAATGTGAGACATTTGACATACTTTTTCTGCGAGGCACATTCTGAAGAATTTATAAATACACTAATAAAAACCTTTGGAGATACTACACTTGTAGAAGGTGGGGGCATGGCAAAATAAACTTATTAAATCTAAAATGTAGAAACTACAATTATTCTTTTTAGTAAACTGCATAACTATTATCCGACTTTGCGATATATATTTAAATTTATACTGCTTTTTTTATTACTTTTCACTCTAAACCCTGCAAGTTCTGAGCAGAGATATGTATTTCTTGTAACAATCGACGGGTTAAGACCTGACGCTATTTCAAAAACAAATACGCCAAATTTGACTCAGCTAATGCAAAGAAGTTCCTTTACGTTAAATGCGTCTACAGTCTTTCCAAGTTTGACAATGCCTTCACACACATCTCTATTGACAGGACTGGACGTAAAAAATCATAAACACACTTTAAACGATTATCAACAAATAAATAAGCTCCTGAATCAAAAAAAGTATCTGCCCATAGATACTATTTTTACTTATGGTAAACAAAATAATTTAAAAACAACATTTATATGCGGTAAAGATAAACTGCGATTCTTAATTAAACCAAGTCCTGAATACAACATTTTATGTTACGAAATTTACAACGATAGGGATAACACTATTCAAAAGATTACCTCAGCATTTATTTCAGCATTTAAAACTCAAAGGAACAATATAAATTTCATTCATTACCCCGAGCCTGACCTAAGCGGACATATAAACGGATGGATGTCAGATAAATATATCGAGTCGTTAAAAAAAGTAGATATTGAAATCCAAAAATTAATTGTGCTACTTGAAAATGAAATGTCAGATAATAATTATTTATTAATAATTACAGCTGATCACGGTGGAACGGAAAATACACATGGATCGAAGAGTAAAGAACATATGACAATTCCATGGATTGCATATGGAAATTCTGTGAAAAAGAATTACAAAATCAATAGAGATATTAAAATTTACGATACCGCACCAACCATCTTACACTTTCTGAACATTAAAATACCTGAAAGCCTCGACGGGGAAGTAATCATAGAAATATTCAATTAGTACAATAAGATACGTTAGATAATTGATAGTAATTATGAATTTTGATTGAAATATCCACAACTATTATATATCCTGTTAGATATTAGTACTAACTTTATGAAATCATTGCATATTTTTTGATTATTATGAAAATAGCTACTCGTGAGCAAATAAGAAAGATTGATAGATCAACAATCGAGGATTATAAAATCCCAGGCCTTGTTCTAATGGAAAACGCCGGGAGAAGTGTTACCGAATTAATAACTAAGAACTACCCCGATGTGCACAATATAGCTATTTTTTGCGGTACTGGAAACAACGGTGGAGATGGGTTTGTAATCGCCCGTCATTTAATTTCTAAGGGTTTTAATATAACAACATTTATTTGTGGCGATGAAAAAAAATATAAAGGTGACGCCCTATTAAACTATAAATCACTTAAAAACATAGGCGCAAAAACATTGATTTTAAAAGAAAAACCGCCACACAATCTTGAGTGTGATTTAATAGTCGATTCTATATTTGGGACCGGGTTAGACAGGGAAGTTAAAGGGTTTTATAAACAAATAATTGAATTTTTAAACAGCTGCTCCGCTCCGATTTTGTCTGTAGACATACCCTCGGGACTTGATGCAAATTCTGGCAGACTGCTTGGATGCTGTATTAAAGCAGATACAACTGTAACATTTGCTTTACCAAAAATAGGAACCGTTATTTATCCGGCAGTAGATTATTGTGGAGATTTATATGTTTCAAACATTACTACCCCGGCAAGTTTAGAGGATAGTATTAATCTTGAGTTAATTACGGCTTATGATATTAGACCTCTAATCCACACTAGAAATAAAGATACTCATAAGGGAACTTACGGCCATTTATTTATATTATCCGGTTCACCGGGAAAATCAGGAGCTGCTACACTCTGCGCTATAGGCGCTCAAAGGATTGGAACAGGCCTTGTCACAGTTGGAGTGCCTGAAAGTTTAAACCCCGTTATAGAGGAAAAACTTACCGAAGCCATGACAGAGCCACTGCCAGAAACTAAAAATGGTTTGTTAGGATTAAGTAGCTTGAAAAAAACACTAGAGGTTTTATCAGATAAAAAAACAGCTCTTGCAATCGGTCCTGGAATTTCTACCTCAAAACAGACTGAATCATTTCTGCTTAAACTGCTTAATAAATGCAATATGCCAATAGTGATTGATGCAGATGCTATAACTCTAATCTCAAAGAACTTAAATTTACTAAAGAATTTAAAAGTCCCGGTCATACTAACCCCGCACCCTGGAGAAATGGCCCGGCTAATAGGTAAAACAAATAAAGAAGTGCAGGAAGAAAGGATTAATATTTCAAGAGATTTTTCTAAAAGATTTGGAGTTTATTTAGTGTTAAAAGGCGCAAGAACAATAATTTCAACTCCTTCTGGAAAGATTTTTATTAATCCCACTGGAAATCCCGGAATGGCTTCTGGAGGAATGGGTGATGTACTGACTGGTATAATCGGTGGTTT
>SMWS01000058.1 GCA_004356685.1 Deltaproteobacteria bacterium | reverse complement strand
TTTTGCGGCCATTAAGGCTGTGCCAGCTCCGCTTGAATCTCCTGTCATAAAAGAAATAAGTATATCGAGCGACTTATCTTTAATCAATATCTTAGTCATGTGTCTTTGTTCTATATGCTGTATTTCATGTGCCATTACTCCCGCCAATTCCTCAGGTCTTTTGGACTTTTCAATTAGCCCCCTGAATATTATTATGTCTCCGCCTGGTAGAGCAAAAGCGTTTACCATATTATGATCTAAGATGGTTAGATTATATTGATAATTAGTCTTATGGAGTGTATCAACAAGCTGGTCTTTTATTTGATATATCTTATCAGTCAACTCTTTTTCTTCGCATATACCAAATTGTGCAGTGAAATATTCCTTGTAGTTTTGCCCAAGCTTCTTTTCCCAAGAAACTGGTATTTTTTGAGCAATAGATTCACTCAATGAAGGCAGAAGCCATTTATAAATAACGACTACTATCAGGACCGAAGCAATAGACAAATAAAAAATAGTTTTGAGCCACTTTGATCTGGTAGCAGAGATCTGAAATTTGGTTTGAAAATCAGGTGATATCTGTTTTAGTGATTTAATGAATGAGACGTCTTTTATAATTAGTATCTCTGGGATGTCGTCGCCTTTTTCAAGCTTTACTTCCTTGTCGGCATATATATCATTTGATTGGTTAATTTCTGAAAGGTCCCACCAAAAATAGGTATCGACTTTTAATTTTTGAATTTTAAGCCCATCTCTTGTAATGGTTACATTGACTTCATGCTTGATGGGATTAATACCATCAAAATAAAAACCTAGATACTGGGTCTTATAAGAAGAATCTTCATTCATATCATAACTATATACCTAAATCCATACCAACCAAATCAATGTCGAAGGCATCGGCTATTCCTTCACCAACTGCAGAAGGTGATTTTGCATCCTGCATGATTGCTTGGAAATCTAATTCACCATCAAGGTATAAATTATCAAATATAAATCTTGTTTCTCTAATAACCGCATATGGATAGCCTAAGCCTAAAGTAAAAACTATTAACAATAAATTTGTAAGCTTTAGCCATAATAAAGGTCTGCCCTGAATTGTTGATCTGAATCTTATATTTTTAAAATAAGTATGCGACCAGTAATATCTATGCCTTTCTGCGGCAAACCAAAACCAATATATTCCAAATGTAAAAAGTGATAAAACAATTGCTAACAAAAACTTTTTAAAAAGATCAGAAGATTTTCCATCAAATCCAAATTTGGTATCGCCAAAGTAGGTATGATTTATATGATAATCCCTAGTTTGAAAATGCAAATAATAGTAATAAATTCCAAAGGTTAAAGAGATTAAAATAAGACCCGGCACATATATTCTCATAAACTCTTTTATCTTGCCGCGAAAGGAAAATCGTATTCCCCGCCATGAAGTCCTGCTGTATCTAAACCTCTGAGTTAAAACTAAAGCTATCGGAGTAACAAGAAGAATGATAAGATATATAGTAATTCCTACTATAAATCTTGTAGCATCCCCAGGATACAGTATCTCTAAATACTGAATACCAATTACGATCAAAACAAATGGTATTACCTTGAGCCAGGCAAATAAAAGCTCAAGCCCAGTTGCATGATAATCAAAACTATCACCATCAAATTCAGTTTGATTATACAAATATCTTCTCTCTTTTATTCTTGCCCAAAAATAATAGATGAGAAAGGTAACTATAGTAAGGAGTATATTAATAATGAAAATACCAAAGTAAGTACTGCCTTTTCCGCGAAAATTGAATTTATGCGACGAACCGCTTTCAGCAGATAATTCCCCATCTCCTATTCTTCCACCTTCCATATCGCCCTGAGCAGCTTGTCTACCATCTGATGCCTGCTCAGATTCTTTTGAGTAACCAGGGTCAGTCAATCCAATTGGCGTTTCTGAAACATTGAGTATCTGAGTAGCATCACCATCGATATTACGGCGTCTTATAGCTTCACTTGCTTTCAGCATTTCAGCTTTTTGTTTTGCAACCAGGCTGTCTGTATCTATTACTTCAGTTATTTCACTTACAGGTTTTTTAATACGCGGTTTTGGTTTATTTTTTATAGTATTGTTAATTTCTCTTATGTCATTTCGAATCTCTTGTTTTTCTTCTTCTTTGCTTTTAACTACTTCTGCATTTCTTTTATAAATAGGTTTGGTAACAGACTCTCCGGCTTTTAAGTTATAGCCACACCTGCATATATTCCACGAATTCGGGACACTGGAATTACAATTTGGACATTTCATTTAATATGCTCCGTTACTACAAAAGTATTATCTATAAATTTAATACCTATTTGTTGTTTTTAATCAAGTAGAAAAATTAATTTATGATTAAATTATTCAAAATAAGTTTCAAAAATACTAAAACTTTATATACTACCAAAATTTAATTCAATAAAAATAACAACAATAAAGACAATGGAATTAATTAATATAATAGCAATAATAATCTCAATATCCTCGGCTTTTAGCTACATCAACTACCGGTTCATAAAACTTCCCACCACAATCGGGGTTTTAATAATAGCAATAATCTGTTCGTTAATCTTAATTGCAATTAGCAGTTTAGGATATATCCAATTTGAAAATAGTGCGGAATTGGTCATATCCAACATTGATTTTGATCAAACACTTATGCATGGAATGTTGAGTTTTCTACTTTTTGCAGGAGCGCTCCACGTAAACATAGACGATCTTGCAAAACAAAAGTGGGTAATAATCAGTCTTGCAAGCATAGGCTTGGTATTTTCTACTTTTTTAATCGGCAGCTTCACATGGATTATATTTAATCTATTAAACGTTGATTTAGATTACATCTACTGCCTAGTTTTTGGAGCGCTTATCTCTCCTACTGACCCTATTGCTGTTTTAGGTATATTGAAAAAAGCAGGAATCCCTAAGTCACTAGAAACTAAGGTTGTAGGAGAGTCTCTTTTTAACGATGGCATTGGGATAGTCGTATTTCTAGTTCTGATTGAAATAGCCTTTTCGGGCCACAAATTTGATCTATCAAGTGTTTTAGTACTTTTTCTTAGTGAAACTGTAGGTGGAGCGGTTTTTGGTTTTGTTATAGGTTGGATTGTTTATAAACTTTTAAAAACAGTGGACAACTATCATGTAGAAATCCTAATGACCCTCGCTTTAGTAATGGGTGGTTATACGCTTGCAATATATCTTCATCTATCAGGCCCTATAGCAATTGTTGTTGCTGGACTTCTTATTGGAAACAGGGGGCGTATTTTAGCAATGTCTGATAAGACAAGAGACAACCTTGATACTTTTTGGGAACTGATCGATGAAATTTTAAACGTTATTCTATTTGTGCTAATAGGGCTGGAAATACTGATTATAAGCTTCTCTATCAACTATATATACGCCTCTTTGTTAATTATTCCCGTAATACTTTTTTCCAGGTTTATAACAGTGTTCATACCTGTAACAATTTTGAAGTATTTAAGAGATTTTAGCCCAAATGCTATCAAGATTATGACCTGGGGCGCTCTTAGAGGCGGTATATCAGTAGCACTTGCACTGTCCATTCCAGCAGGCACAGAAAGAGAAATAATCGTTTCAATTACATATATAGTTGTAGTATTTTCTATAATTGTACAGGGACTTACTATAAGCAGACTAACTTAAATATAAGATTAAGATCATCTTTCGGTTTAGTTCTTAGGCGTTGTATTACCAGTAACTTCAAAACCCATCTCGTCCATATTTCTTCTTAACTTTAGAAACACTTCAAGAGCTGCAATCTCTTCAGTATTAAAAAAATAGCGAGACTTATCCAAGATTATTTCATCAAGCTCTTCCCTTTCATCTAAATATCTATTAATCTTTGCCCTATCGGCTTCAGAAAATTCATCGGCATTCTTTAATTCAGGCAATTGCAGTTCATCAGAAAAATCAAAATCTTCAGCTTCGTTTATTATCAGATCAAGCAAACTATCTTCCTGCTCCTGATCTATAAAAATCTCTTTTTGTGTCAGATGATTTTTGAAATCTAAAATCCAGTTTCTGTATTGTAGTGATAAATTATAATATTCAAACAAATCGAATTCATCATCTTCAAAAAAATCTCTTAAGTTTTTATCAGCATTTACAATAATATCATTAAATTTCTTTTCATTGTCTGCAATTTGCTGTTTTGTCATATCACCCTTTAGCAGAGATACTATAATTTCTAAGTTGACCATTTGTTTATCCACCAGCAGATCCTTTAGCTCATCTATTTCAGTATCGTTTAGATTAATTTCATTAAAGAAATCTTTATATGTTTCATTAATTATTATTCTTTGCTGTTCTCTATAAAGCCTTCTGCCTTTAGGATCATCAATAAATTTGAAGAAATCCTTTCCAATTTGATCCGAAAAGATTTGATCAGATATAGCTATACTAAGATCGGCAAACCTGTTTATAAGGCTTTTCTGCTGCCCCTCCAACAGCCCTACTCTCTCATCAATCTCTGATTTCTTTTGTGCAATTTCCTGATCCAGGAGCTCTAAGTCTTCTTGATATATTTTTACTCTCTGGCCCTGATAATACAATAAATAACCCAAAATCACTATAACTATAATGATAATAGGTACAGCAATCTTTCTATAATTATCAATTATATTTTTCAACATATCTAAAACTTGATTCATAGACAGTAATTATTGATTACCGATTTCAGAGCAAAGCGGAATAATGATCCAGCCCATTATATATGCAATTAAAATTGGAAATAGAGCTGTGGCAAGACATATAAATACAAATGCAAGTCTTACTAATGTGGGATCGATATTAAACATCTCCCCCAGTCCTCCGCAAATCCCTGCTACCATCTTATTTTTATCCGATCTGTAAAGTCTTTTCATATACAGTTTAGTCTATTGTCTTTTGAGCGCTAAGTTTCAACATATAATCACCGGAGAGCAAATCTTGTGCACGTAGAAGATGTGATAAATAATTTATTGTGGGTTTTAGAGTATCTGCTGTCTTATGAGCCTGGGCTATATAAACATGGGCCATGTGATCTATTCCGTCAGTTAATCGTACGCTAAACAATCTTCTGTCATACTCAAAAGGATATTGTTCATATTTATCCAGGTTTTCTAAACCCTCTTTAGTTATTTCATATAATACACCTTCAACAAGACCACTATCTTCTCTAACTATATTAGCATATCCTTGTCCAGTTAACTGGGTAGAAGTTTTATTGAATTTAAGATTATAACCGAACAGACAAGCTTTTAGCCTGTTTGAAAATGCAACTCCTCTTGCTTCCATTCTTTTTATATTCATATTGGAGCCATATGCAAAATATTTCATTTCTTAATTCTTCTTCTGCTTTTATAGATTAAGCCGCATAAAAATCCGAAAAAGAAAACAACCAGAATTACTAAAATCCTTGGTACTGAAAATTTCCAGAATAAAAAACTAAGTTCAACAGTCTCATAATTCTGCAAACAGATTATTGTAATTATACATCCAAGAACTATTCCACCTATTACTTTTAAACTCATAAACTTAGAACTAAAATATCAAGTGAATTAATTATAAATTATTTAATTAAATAAATACACCTTTTTTACAAGTATCTATTTATTAAAAGCAATTTCAATACTTAAGTCAGATAATATAGTACAAATTGTTCATTAAAAGAAACTCAGATTTATTTATGTTCTAATTCCATTATTTGCCAAATGCCTCGAGAATATTTTTTTGAAATATTTCAACCAACTCAAAATCTATAAAGTAATGCGGGGCGCTTAATATTGGAAGGTCTATATACTTTTTATACTGTTTGATTTTCTTCCTGCAATCATCCGCATTCCCAACTACAGCAAATGTATCGACCATATCGTCTGTAACACTACTGATCATGGTTTGTATATCTTTTTTAAAATATGCATCTCTTATCTTTTTGCACCGGTTTTCAAATCCATGCAGTTTAAAAGGTGGTTCATAAGTCCTTACGGTTGCATAAAAGGCAATTGTTGCGCGTGCTGCTTCAAAAGCTTCTTTTTTATCATCCGACACTGCACACGTAATTATAGATGAAATAGTAAAATCCTTTTTGTTTCTGCCAGATTTATCCAGACCTTTCTTAATACTGTTAATTGTTATCTCAGATAAATATTTTTTTGAACACACCACATGCCCTAAATAACCATCAGCAACTTCTCCCGATGCCTGGGTCATCTGTTTTCCTATACCCGCCAAAAATACAGGGATATTTTCTCTTACCGGTTTAAAAGCTCTGTAATACCCTTTTGTATTTATATTAAAATACTTACCCTTAAATACAAAATCTTCATTTAGATGAGATTTTAGAACTATATTCTTAATAATATGGATACATTCTTTAATCTTTACAACTGGCTTTCCATGCTCAACCCCGTGCCACATCTCATTTGTACGCTTTGCACCCGAGCCAAGACCTAGAATTAAACGTCCATTGCTGATTTCATCAATATCCATTGAAGTTATTGCAGTTATAAAAGGGCTTCTTATAAATGCCAGCGCAACCGCAGTGCCAAGTTTAATCTTTTTAGTGGCCCCGGCTGCAATACTCAATTGTTGAAAAGAAGTTCTGTAAAGCTCTGTTGTCCAAACTGAATGAAAATTATGGTTTTCTGCCTGGCTGGCAAGACGGGCAAGATCCGAAATTCTATGTGCATCCAATATCAGACCTATGCCATTCATTTTATGAAAGGAAGTAAACTAAATCGTCTATAAAATAGTCGTATAGTAATATTATTAAGATTTATTCTTTTTTATCTGAAGATTCTTCTTCAGTTTTTTCTTCTTTATCTTCTGTTACTTCTTTAGGTGTATCATCTGATTCAGATTTGGCCTCAGGCTCCTTGGCAGATTCTTCAGAATCTGCTTGCTGTTCAGACCCAGGCTCAGCTTCAGATTCATCTGCTTTGCTTTGTGTTTCAGTTTGTGGTTCTGTTTCCGTCTTAGCTTCTGTTTGTTCCGTATTTTCCTCTGGTGTTGGATCTTCAGCTGAAGCTTCTACCACTTCTTTAGCTTCTTCTACTTTATCGTCATCTTCGCTCTTAGCTCCTACCTCAGATTGCTCTTCCTTGGTTTCGTGTTTTACTTCTTCAGCATTTTCAGTCTTAGCTTGGGTTTCATCTGTTTTTTCTTCCAATTCACTTAAACCCAATTCCTCTGCCGATTCTTTCTTTGTACTTTTAGCTGTTGGTTCTGAAGCTACAGAATCTTCTTTTTTCTTTTTAGCTCTGCTTGGTCTTTTCTTCTTAGGTTTGTATTCTTCGGCAATGAGTTCAATGAGTGAGATTGGAGCATTATCCCCTGCTCTTACACCTAATTTGACTATTCTGGTATATCCGCCGGGCCTTTCTTTAAACCTACTGGCAAGCTCGTCAAATAATTTTTTCAAGACATCTTTATCTCTGACAAAGGTAGCTGCCATACGTCTTGCTTGCAATGTCCCTTTCTTTGCAATGGTTATATATTTTTCAGCAACTCTCCTGAGTTCCTTTGCTCTGGTATCAGTAGTTTTGATCCTTTCATGTCTAAACAGGTCAGTAACCATATTCCTAAACATAGATCTTCTATGCTTAGTTTTAACGCCCAGTTTTCTTCCAATTCTTTTGTGTCTCATATTAATTATTGCTCCACTTTAATTCTCAAAAACTAAAAATATTATGAACTTTCCACGGTTTCAAGTTTTTTTAGTTTTTCGGACTCAAATGCTTCAACATCTATAACTGAACCAAGTGACAGTTCCATTTCCTCAATCCTTTCTCTTATTTCAAGCAAAGACCTTTTGCCAAAATTCTCCAAGTTCAGAAGATCATCCTCTGACTTCTGTATTAATTCACCTACGTAAGTTATCTCTGCTTTACGAAGACAATTAAGTGACCTCGCTGATAAATCCATATCTTCAATTGTAGTGAATAGAATCTCTTCTGTGCCGCTTATTTCCTTATCATCCTCGACTTCAACTATTGCATCTACTTCTTCTTCATCGAAATTAATAAATACTGTTAGTTGTTCTTTTATAATCTTAGCCGCGTAAGCAACAGCATCTTCTGGAATTACAGTTCCATTGGTCCATATTTCAAGATTTAACTTTTCATAATCAGTCCTTCTTCCTACCCTGGCATTGGTTATTGAATAATTAACCTTTCTTACCGGTGAGTAAATTGCGTCTAAAGGTATTAACCCAATCGAGGTTTGTATGTCTCCCCTGCTTTCTACAGCTTCATATCCATAACCAACCTCAACTGTCATCTCCATTTCAAGTTTGGATCCTTCAGATAAAGTAGCGATATGGTGGTCTGGGTTTAGTACATCTACCTGGTGAGTTGTGATTATATCTCCAGCAGTTACATCGCACTCACCCATAGCGCTTATCGTTATTGTTTGTTTTTCAAATGTATGAACTTTAAGCTGTAATCCTTTCAAATTTAGTATGATTTGAGTAACATCCTCTTTTACACCCGGTATTGTAGAAAATTCGTGAAGAACTCCTTCAACCTTGATTGAAGTAATTGCAGGTCCTTTTATCGATGATAGTAAAACCCTTCTTAAAGCATTACCAAGAGTAATGCCATAACCCTTTTCCAGGGGCTCACATATAAACTTTCCATAATATTCGGTAGACGATTTTTCGTCTATCACAACCCTTTTAGGTTTAATTAAATCCTGCCAATTTAGTTGAAGATCCTTCACTTTCCTTCCTCCGTTTCTCTTTTTTTTGTTAGGAAGATATAAATTTATATTTATACTCTTGAATAAAATTCCACTATAAGCTGTTCTTCAATAGGAATAGTAACATCCTGTCTTTCTGGAAGTCTTTTTACAGTTCCTACCAGTTTTTCCTGATCCAGCTCCAGCCACTCAGGAAATCCTCTTCTGGACAGACCTTCTAAAGATTGTAAGATTCTGCCAACTTTTCTGCTTTTTTCTGATACAGCAATTGCATCATCAACCTTTAATTGGTAAGAAGGTATATCAACTTTACTGTTGTTTACCATAAAGTGTCCATGTCTAACCATAATTCTTGCTTCTTTTCTAGAACTTGAAAAACCCAGTTTATAAACTACATTATCGAGTCTTCTCTCTAAAAGTGATATCAACAGGCTGCCAGTTACACCCTTTTTACTTGCAGCAGTTTCAAAATATCTACTAAACTGCTTTTCAGAAAGACCATACATCCTTTTAGCTTTCTGTTTTTCTCTAAGCCTAATGCCATATTCTGAAAATTTTTGACGCCGCAAACCATGATCACCTGGGGTTTGCTCAGGTCTCTTATCTACTGAGCATTTTTCACTGAAACACCTGTCCCCTTTTAAAAACAGCTTCATGCCTTCCCTTCTACAAAACCTGCATACTGAACCTATATATCTAGACACTCTTGCTCATGCCTCCTTTTAGTTTCATTGAACATTCATGCAACTTAAACACGTCTTTTCCCCGGCGGTCTGCACCCATTATGCGGTATTGGTGTGACATCCTTAATCATTGTTATTTTTATTCCTGCTCCCTGAATTGACCTCATTGCAGGCTCTCTTCCGGGGCCAGGCCCTTTAATATGTATTGATACGCTTTTAAGTCCCATGGCAATCGCTTTTTTGGCAGCATCGTCAGATGCAATTTGAGCTGCAAAAGGAGTACCCTTTCTTGTACCCTTAAAACCCTTTGCACCACCACTGGACCAGGCTACAACATTGCCGGCCTTATCACTAATGCTAACTACAGTGTTGTTAAATGTAGCCTGTATGTGAACTATGCCCTCTTCTAAAAACTTTTTACTTTTCTTTGTAGTTTTCTTTTTAGCCAACTTAACCCCTCCTTAATTAGCCTTTAACCTTCTTTTTCTTAGCAATAGCGGTTCCTTTCCTACCCTTCCTGGTCCTCGCATTTGACTGGGTCTTCTGACCCCTTACAGGTAAATTCGATCTGTGCCTGATACCCCTGTAACATCCGATCTCCACGAGTCTCTTTATATTGTTCTGAACCTCTCTGCGCAAATCACCTTCTACTATAAAGTTAGAGTCAATGATGTCTCTAATTCCAGCAATGTCCTGCTCAGATAATTCTGAGCTTTTAGTATTTAAACCAATCCCAGCTTCAGTCAATATTTTCTTTGAAATATCTTTACCTACTCCATATATATATTGAAGACTTATCTCTATTCTTTTATTATCAGGTATATCAACTCCGGCTATTCTAGGCATAAATTACCTCCTACCCTTGTTTCTGTTTGTGTCTTTTATTTACACAGATTACTCTCACCGTGCCTTTTCTTCTAATAACTTTACACTTATCGCAAATTTTCTTTACTGATGCTCTTATTTTCATAATTGAAAAAACACCTCCAAACCTATTTCTTAAGTCTGTATGTGATCCTCCCTTTTGTTAAATCATAAGGAGAAATCTCCAATTTTACTTTATCTCCCGGTAAAATTCTAATAAATCTTGTTCTCATCTTACCCGAAACATATGCCAATATAATATGGCCACCCTCAATTTCTACCCTAAACATAGCATTTGGCAGTGCCTCAACTACTGTACCCTCAAACTCTAATCTTTCCTCTTTGGCCATATTTAAATTACCCCGAACTCTGTAAGAATATCAGGTCCGTTTTCTGTAATTGCTACTGTATGCTCAAAATGAGCAGATAGTTCTCCGTCAACTGTTACCGCTGTCCAGCCATCTTTTAATATTTTTACATCTGGACTGCCAATATTCACCATAGGCTCAATTGCTATTACCATCCCTGGTTTTAGCTTTCCCCCCTTACTCCAACCACTATTCTTTGGAACAAAATTTGGCACCTGAGGATCTTCATGCAAACTAGCACCTATTCCGTGACCAACAAAAGTCCTTACAATTGAGTAGCCATTTTGTTCAACGTGATCCTGAATAGCGGATGATATGTCAAATAGATTATTTTTGGGTTTTGCCTGTTCTATTCCTTTATATAACGATTCCCTTGTAATTTTCAGTAGGTTTAAGGTTCTATCGTCAACTTCTCCAATTGCCGTAGTAATAGCTGAATCTCCATAATAACCATCTTTATATATTCCAAAATCCATTCCTAATATATCACCATCTTTAACAATCTTTTTCTTAGAAGGTATCCCGTGGACTACCTCTTGATTCATAGCAAAGCAAACAGATCCAGGATAGTCTCTATAACCCTTAAAAGCAGGCCTTGCACCATTTTTTTTTGCCATGTCCTCTGCTATTTTATCTAACTCATAGGTTGAAATACCTGGCTCCACTTTCTCTGAGAGTCTCATAAGTATATCTACAACAATACTGCACGATGATCTTATTTTTTCTATTTCTTCTTTATTTTTCAACACTATCATATGAAATCTAGCCTATTGCTTCAACTATTCTGCTAAAAACCTCTTCAACACTACCTATACCATCAACTTCACTGAGCTTACCTTTATCTTCATAATATCCCCTCAGTGGTTCTGTTTGATTTCTGTATACTTGCAGCCTGTTTTGTACCACTTGCTCAGTATCATCTGACCTTCCTTCTTCTTGCTGTCTTTTCAGTATTCTGCTTACTATTTCACTGTCTTCAACTTCCACTGAAACCACTGACGCTATTTCCATCCCTTCAGCACTTAGCATACTGTCAAGTGCATCAGCCTGAGGAAGTGTCCTTGGAAAACCATCGAGCAAAAAACCATTCCTGCAGTCCTGCTCTTTAATCCTGTCCTTTATTATTCCGATTACCAAATCATCAGGAACAAGCTCACCTTTATCCATGTACTCTTTTGCCTTAAGTCCAAGCTCTGTGCCGTTTTTTAAAGCCGAGCGCAGAATATCACCTGTAGAAATATGAACAACTCCATATTTATCTGATATTTTTAGAGCTTGCGTACCTTTTCCAGCACCCGGAGGACCAAATATAATTAAATTCATTTTATTTTATAATATATTCCCTGCATTTTACTTGTTTGCTAATACCTCTTTGGTCCTTTCATTCCCTTTTTCTTTACAAGTCCTTCATAATTGTGACTAATGAGAAATGACTCAATTTGCTGCACAGTATCAAGTGTTACCCCTATAACAATAAGAAGTGAAGTTCCTCCAAAGAAAAATGGAACATTAAATGGTTCTTCTCTTAGCATCGATGGCATGATGCAAACAACAGTTATATATATAGCGCCAATAAACGTTAGCCTGCTTAGAATTTTATCAATATACTGAGCCGTTTTCTTACCAGGCCTAATTCCTGGAACAAATCCCCCGTTCTTTTTCAAGTTATCAGCCAAGTCATCAGGATTATAAATTATTGCAGTATAAAAATAAGCAAAGAATATTATTAGAGCTCCGTAAATGAAATTATAAATAAAACCGTTGTCTAAAATTAATGACGCTATCTCCTGCAAGGATGGAATTTGCACAAACTGCAGAATTGTAGCGGGAAAAAACAGTAAAGATGAAGCAAATATTGGAGGAATAACTCCTGCAGTATTAACCTTAAGCGGGAGATAAGAAGACTGTCCTCCGTAAACTTTCCTGCCAACTACTCTCCTTGGATACTGTACAGGTATTTTCCTAAAAGACCTTTCTACAAATACAATTGCCGCAACAATACACGCTAAGAAAATAAATAAAATAAGTACTCCAAAAATAGTCATTTCACCAGTTCTAACAAATCTTACAAGGTCCCAAAAAGCCCCGGGAACCGATGTAATAATAGAAGCTGCTATTATAAGCGATATACCGTTTCCAATACCTCTTTCTGATATCTGTTCACCAATCCACATCACTAACATAGAGCCTGCCGTAAGAGTCAAAATAGTAGTTACTGTAAATGAAAATCCCGGGTTGCTGACTACATCTCCCAGTTGACCGCTTTGAAGCGCTGCAGATAACATTCCGCCCTGCACAAAGCAGATTAGAATTGTGCCATATCTTGAGTATTGATTGATTTTCCTTCTACCGGCTTCACCTTCTTTCTGCATTGCCTCTAAAGTAGGAAAGGCTTTTACAAGAAGCGACATAATAATAGAGGAAGTAATATAGGGCATGACCCCGAGTGCAAATATAGAAGCCCTTTCAAGCGCTCCGCCTGAAAACAGGTTGAGCATATCAAATATGGTTCCTTGGGCCTGATCAAATATATTTAGAATCTGCTCAGAATCAACGCCAGGAATTGGAACAAACACTCCAAGCCTGTAAACAACCAGCATGAAGGCAGCAAACATAAGCCTTCTATTTAATTCTGGGATTTTGGGAAGTGCCGATAAACTTTTATTCATATTATTTCTATAGAGCCACCCTGCTTTTCTATTTTTTCTTTCGCACTTGCGCTAAATCCATTTGCTTTTATGTTAAGGCTTTTGCTTAAATCGCCGTTTCCAAGTATTTTCACCGGACTCTTACCGCTTACAAGCCCTTTTTCTTGTAAATTTTCCAGGGTTATGTCTCCACTTTCAAAAACGTCTAATTTGCCAACATTCACGATATCGTATTCGATTTTATTAAAGTTATTAAAACCCCTTTTTGGCACCCTCATCTTAAGAGGAGTTTGACCACCTTCAAACCACAGGTGGACGCTTCTTCCGGATCTAGAACGCTGCCCTTTGTGGCCTTTTCCACTGGTTTTGCCCTGAGAACCCGGCCCACGACCTATTCTTTTCTTGTTTTTCTTTGATCCCTCAGTTGGTTTTAAACTACTTAACATACACAAATCTCCATTTGCACAAATTAGAATAATTAAACTTAAAGCTTATAAAAATCTATCTGCCAGTAGGTATATCTAAATCACTTAGCTGTTTATCCCTAATTGCAGCGACTTCATCTGCCATACTCAAAGATGAAAGTCCTTGAATTGTAGCTTTTACAACATTTATAGGATTAGTAGACCCCATTACTTTTGACAAAATATCTCCAATACCACAAAGTTCAATGACCGCTCTTACCGCTCCGCCGGCTATAACACCGGTACCTGGAGCTGCAGGCTTTAGCATTATCCTGCTAGAGCTATGTTCACCTATTATTTCATGAGGAATGGTATGACCTTTTCTGGGAACTTTGATAAGCTTTTTCTTTGCTTTATCTATTGCCTTTTTTATCGCATTTGGCACTTCGTTTGATTTTCCTATTGCTGAACCTACAATTCCCTCGCCGTTTCCAAGTACAACAAGAGCTGTAAAGTGAAATCTCTTACCACCTTTAGTAACCTTTGCCACTCTTCTTATGTGTACGATCTTTTCCTTCAGATCAAGCCCATTCGCATTTATTCTTTCATTCCTCAATAATCTTTTCTCCTCACTTTTACAAACGTTTTTAGAATTTTAGACCTTGTTCTCTTGCCCCTTCAGCAAGCGACTTAATACGCCCGCTATAAGGAAAACCACCTCTGTCAAAGCGGACAGATTTTATTCCCTTATCTAAACATTTAGCAGCAATTTCCTGTCCAATAATATTTGCGGCATCTACTTTATTCATTTTTTCTTTCTTAATCTGTTTTAACAACTTTGGCGTAAGGCTAGAATATGAAAAAAGTGTTTCATGGTTGCTGTCATCAATCACTTGAACATAAGTGAACTTAAGAGATTTAAAAACTGAAAGCCTGGGGGTTTCAGAGCTACCAAAGATTTTTTTCCTGACACGTTTGTGCCTTATATCCTTCATTTTTTTTCTGCTATTAATCTTTATCATTTTTTTTTATTAAGCCCCACTCTTAATTCCCGATTTTCCAGGTTTCAGTCTTGGTTGTTCTCCCAAGTACCTAACACCTTTGCCCTTATAAGCATCGGGCTTTCTAAGCGCTCTCATCTTAGCAGCAGTCTGCCCTACAATCTCTTTATCTATCCCGCTTAAAATCACCCTTGTTCCCCTTTCTTCAACTACAGCAGAAACTCCATCCGGCAAATTGAAATCTATAGGGTTTGAATAACCAAGAGTAAATTTCACTCCATTTTTGCCAACTGCTTCCGCTTTATAACCTATTCCAACTATATCAAGGGTTTTCATAAATCCTTCCGATACACCTTTAACCATATTAGCTAGCAGAGATCTCGTCAAACCATGGAGTGCTTTGGTTTTCTTATCTTCATTTTCTCTCTCAACAATAATTTTCCCATCTTGCAGCTTTGTTTTAATAACTTTCGAAAATGACTTTGACAAATTACCCTTAGGTCCGGAAACTTTGACTACTCCGTCTTTAAATTCGACTTTAACGCCATCTTGAATATTTATAGGATTATTTCCAATTCTTGACATAAATAAACCTCACATTACCGTACAGATAAACTCTCCACCAAGCCCCTGCTCTCTGGCATTTTTGCCTGACATTATTCCTCTTGAAGTAGAAATTATAGAAATACCAAGACCACCCCTTACTCTAGGAATATCTACACTTTTTACATAAACCCTTCTACCGGGTTTGCTTACTCTTTTCAGCTTCTTTACTACCGATTCTTTCTTAGCACCATAATATTTCAAATCTACGTCAATTACTTTAAAATTGTTTTCTTCACTTGCCTTACAGTTTTTTATATATCCTTCCTCTTTTAAGACTCTCAAAACCTCAACCTTGATTTGTGAATTAGGAATTCTAACACTACTGTGTCTTGCAATAATTGCATTTCTAATTCTTGTAAGCATATCTGCTATAGGATCAGTCATTTTAAAACCCCTCTAATTTTCTAAAGTTCACCAGCTAGCTTTTTTTACCCCGGGAAGCTTTCCAAAACTTGCTAATTTTCTAAAACACAGCCTGCACATTCCAAACTTTCTCATAAATGCCCTAGGCCTTCCACATAGCGGACACCTGTTCTTTGCCCTTACTTTATACTTAGGCTCTTTATTGGATTTTTCAATTAGTGCTTTTCGTGTCATTTCAACCTCTTCTTTACTGTTTTGTAAGCGGCATACCCATACCCATTAACAGTTCTTTTGCTTGTTCATCAGTACTTGCCGTAGTTATTATAGAAATGTTCATCCCTTTGGTTTTTTCAACTTTGTTATAATCTATTTCAGGGAATATAGTCTGGTCACGAAGCCCTAGCGTATAATTTCCATTACCATCAAAGGCCTTTGCTGAAGTCCCCCTAAAATCTCTTACTCGTGGAAGAGCTATGCTTATAAGCCTGTCTAAAAATTCATACATTCTAGCTCCCCTCAGTGTAACCATACACCCAACAGCAGATTTTTCTCTAAGCTTAAAACCAGCTATGGAGTTTTTTGCTCTTGTTATAACTGATTTTTGACCTACGATTAATGTAAGCTCTCCAGCTGCATCTTCAATAAGCTTATAATCTTTACCGGCTTCGCTCAGTTTCCCAAGTCCCATATTTAAAACTATTTTATGAATTTTGGGCACCTGCATAATGTTTTTATAGTTAAATTTTTCCATTAGCAGAGGAACAACTTTTTTTAGATAATGAGTTTTTAATCTTGCAGGCATTAGGCTTTAAACTCCTCTTCACATTTTTTGCAGTACCTTATTTTCTCACCATTTTCCAAAATCCTATTTCCAGCCCTGGACGGCTTAGCACATTTGGTACAGTACAGAAGCATATTAGAAACATCTATTCCCATTTCGATCTCGTTTATCCCACCTTTGGGACTTTTCTGAGTAGGTTTCGAATGTTTCTTTGCCATGTTTAACTTCTCTACAATTGCTTTATTTTTTCCTTTCACTATTCTTAAGACTTTACCTGTTTTACCTTTTTCTTTTCCAGAAATGATATAAACAGTATCGCCCGATTTTATGTGTAAAGAACTCTTTTTTAGTGCGTTACTTTTCAATCTAAACAACCTCCGGCGCAAGTGAAATAATTTTCATAAACCCTTTGTTGCGAAGTTCTCTAGCAATAGGTCCAAAAACACGTGTTCCTATTGGCTCCATATCTTTTGTTATGAGCACTGCCGCATTATCATCAAACCTCACATATGAACCGTCTTCTCTTCTTTGTTCTTTTCTCGTTCTTACAACTACTGCACGCTGCACAGTCCCTTTTTCTACTTTGGAGTTAGGAATGGCTTCTTTAACAGATACGACAATTACATCACCGATCCTCGCAAATTTCCTTGAAGACCCGCCCAATACCTTAATGCAAAACAGATTTTTAGCTCCACTGTTATCTGCTGCACCCAAAATCGTATGATGATAAATCATTTATCTTCTCCGCTTATTACTGAGGCGTTTTCGTCTTTAATTTCAAGATCGACAGATACCTGCTGCTCTATTATTTGACTCACCCGCCATCTCTTAGTCTTACTGATTGGTTTTGATTCAATAATAAGTACTTTATCACCAACGCTACACTTATTTTCTTTATCGTGAGCTTTAAATGTAGAAGACCTTTTTATCGGTTTTGTATATTGTCTATGTTTAACCGTAGTTACAATTTCAACAACAACGGTTTGATCCATTTTATTGCTTTTTACAACACCTATTCTTGTTCTAGCTTTTCCTCTAGGCAATTTCTTTACTCCTATCCCTCAGTTGATTCTCTTTAAGTATAGTTCTGAGTCTTGCTATCAATTTTCTAACTCTGCTTATTTCAGTTACCTTGGTTAACTGCTGCGTAGAAACCTGTACTCTTAAATTAAACAATTCCTGTCTTGATTCCTCGATCTTTTTAACTATCTGATCATCATTTAAATTTCTAATTTCGCTTGTTTTCATCTTATACTTATTCCTTCTTCTCTCTTAACCAATCTTGTTTGTACTGAAAGCTTATGAGATGCTAGTCTGAATGCTTCTTTAGCAAGCTCATCCGACAGGCCACTTATTTCATAAAGCATCGTGCCCTTTTTAACTGGTGCAACATAGCCGTCTACGTCACCCTTGCCTTTACCCATTCTTGTTTCAGCAGGTTTTTTCGTAATTGGCTTATGAGGAAAAATCCTTATCCAAAGCTTGGCTCCTCTTTTTACATGTCTTGTGATTGCTATTCTTGCAGCCTCTATTTGCCTTGACGAAATCATTCCGCACTCAAGCGCCTGGAGGCCAAAATCACCAAATGCAAGTGAAGCGCCTTTTGTTGCTTTGCCTCTCAGTCTTCCTTTAAATTGTTTTCTATACTTAGTTCTCGACGGTTGTAACATTCAATACTCCACTTTAGCCTACGATACCTGCGGCCTGTTAGCCTTTTTTTCTAGAACCTCGCCTTTAAAAATCCACACTTTTATTCCTATCATTCCATAAGTCGTTTTTGCCTCTGCCAAGCCATAATCAATATCAGCTCTAAGAGTTGTAAGAGGCACCCTGCCCTCTCTATACCATTCTTTACGTGCAATCTCAGCTCCACCCAGTCTGCCGGAAACCATGATTTTGATCCCTATTGCTCCAAGTCTTTGCGATGATGACATCGATCTTTTCATAGCCCTTCTATAGGCAACTCTTCTTTGTAGCTGCAGAGCAACATTTTCAGCAACCAGCTGAGCATCGAGCTCTGGTCTTTTAACCTCACGAATATCTAAATAAATATCCTTATCTGTCATCTTTCCTAGTTGCTTTCTTAGAATTTCAATTTCCTGCCCTTTTCTACCAATTATCATGCCAGGCCTGGAACAAAATATTACTACCCTCACTCTTTCTGAGGCCGCTCTTTCAAGCTCTATTTTTGATACTCCCGCCTGATAAAACTGCTTTTTAATCAGATCTCTTATCTTTAAGTCCTCATGGAGCAGCTTTGTATATTGCTTCTTTTCTGCAAACCACTTTGAGTCCCAACTTTTTGTTATTCCTATTCTAAGTCCTATTGGACATACTTTCTGACCCAAATCATAACCCCCTTTCTTCTAAAACAATTTTCACATGACTCATTTTCTTTCTTATGCTAAATGCTCTTCCCATTGCCCTTGGTCTTATGCGTTTAATAACAGGGCCCTTATTTACATAAACTTCTTTAATATAGAGGCTGTCGGTATCACCGTGACCTTTTTCAGAAGCATTTGCCACAGCAGATTTTAGAAGTTTAGAAATCACTTTAGAAGCATTTCTATTTATAAGAGATAACTTTGCGAAGCTCTCCTCAACCCCTTTTCCCCTAATCTCATCTAATATGATCTTAGTTTTTTTTGGTGACATTCTTGCAAATTTAAGAGTAGCGCTCGATACCATAATATTTCTCTATGCTAATAGATTATCTTCTAATTTTACTTTTTTTATCCCCGCCTGCATGACTATGAAAGGTACGTGTAGGAGAAAATTCACCGAGCTTATGTGCAACCATATGTTCAGTTACATATACAGGAATAAATTTTCTTCCATTATAAACTGCAAAAGTTAGCCCTATCATATCTGGAGTTATCATTGAAGCTCTGGACCAAGTCTTTATAACTTTCTGATCCGAAGTTTCTTTTGCTTTTTCAATTTTTTTTAATAGTTTAGGGTCTACAAAAGGCCCTTTTTTACTAGATCTTCCCATAATATCTCCTCAATCAATCCATACCATATCCAATTCTTCTTCTCTTAAGTATCATCTTATCAGTTCTTTTATTATTCCTTGTTTTGTATCCAATAGTTATCCATCCCCAAGGTGAAACAGGATGAGGATTTCCTTTGCTAGCTCTGCCCTCTCCACCTCCATGCGGATGATCAACCGGGTTCATAGCAACCCCTCTCACATGCGGTCTTTTACCTCTATTCCTATTTCTTCCTGCTTTTCCCAAAACTATCAGCTCATGATCTGTATTGCCTACCCTGCCAATAGTTGCTCTACAACCTATAGGGACAAACCTTATTTCGCCAGACGACAGTTTTATCTGTGCATATTTTTGCTCTTTCCCCATAATCTGCGCACTAGTTCCTGCAGATCGTGCAAGTTTTGCACCGGTTCCTGGTTTAAGTTCTATATTGTGAATCGTCGTACCATCTGGAATCCTTCTAAGTGGGAGAGAGTTTCCAGTTTTAATTTCCACATCATTTCCACTTACAACCTCATCACCAACATTTAGTCCATCGGGTAGCGTTATATATCTTTTTTCTCCGTCTTTATATACAAGTAGCGCAATTCTGGATGTCCTGTAGGGATCATACTCAATGGAACTAACTCTTGCCGGTATATCAATCTTATCTCTTTTAAAATCTATTATCCTGTAGAGCTTTTTATTGCCTCCGCCCCTATGCCGTACAGAAATCCTTCCATCGGTGTTTCTACCACCCGTTTTCTTTAGTTTTATAGTAAGAGGTTTATGACTTTTTTTCGTAGTAATATCCGAATAGTCGGATACAGTCATAAATCTTCTACCAGCAGATGTAGGTTTATATTTTTTTATCGCCATTTGTGTTATACACCCTCAAAAAATTCAATTTCCCCTTCTTTAAGTTTCACATAAGCCTTCTTTACCGAAGACGTCCTTCCAATAGCCCTGCCATATTTTTTGACATTTTTACCAGGTTTTATTGAAGTTCTTACTTTATCTACCTTCACTTTAAATAGTTTTTCGACAGCTTTTTTGATTTCTATTTTGTTTGATCTTTTATCAACAGAAAAAAGGTACCATCCCGCCTCTTTTACCATAGATGACTTTTCAGTAATAAGTGGTTTTTTAATTATTTCTGTAGGATGATTCAATGCTTTAACACCTCTTGAATTTTAGTTAGAGAATCAACAGTAAAAACAATATTCTTAAATTTTAAAATATCATACACATTAAGTCCTTCAGGTTTTAATACTTTAACATTTGCAAGATTTCTGGATGATTTTTTTAATATATCATAATTTTGCGTATCGATAACAAGCGCACTTTTAATCTCAAACAGCTCCATCATCGCAGATACATTTTTAGTTTTAATTTCAGATATTTGTAAATCTCCCAGCACTATAACCCCTTTTTCGTTCTGAACATGGGAGAGTGCTGAAAGAAGAGCTTTTCTCCTTACTTTTTTAGGTAGCGAAAAAGACCAGTCTTTAGGTTTAGGGCCAAAAACAACCCCTCCTTTTCTCCATATAGGCGACCTGTTGCTACCGGCTCTAGCTCTTCCCGTATGCTTTTGCTTCCATGGCTTAGCACCACCACCGCTTACTTCACCCCTGGTTTTAGTACAGGCCGTTCCCGACCTTTTTTTTGCAAGCTGCCAGTTAATTACACGATATATAACATCCCGGTTAACATCAGCATTAAATACGGCCGGCTCAAGCTCTATTTCATTTATTTTATTCTTTTTTATATCATATACGTCTATCATTTAAACTAACACCTCAGACTCTTCCTTTTACAGTATGTTTTAAATAAACACAAGATCCATTTGGCCCTGGAACTGAGCCTTTCACTAAAACAATATTGTTTTCTTTATCTACCTTAACTACCTTTAAACCCTGAATTGTAAATTTTTTCGCCCCATAATGACCTGGCATCTTTTGACCCTTCCATACTTTTGCAGGAAAAGACGCCTGCCCTATAGATCCTGGCCTTCTATGTGCCATTCCGCCGTGAGAATCTCTTTGACCACTGAATCCATGTCTTTTCATAACACCTGCAAAACCCTTACCCTTACTAACAGATGTTACATCAAGCAGATCACCTTCACTAAAGACTTCAACTGTAACAATATCTCCAGTGTTATATTTATCATATTGCTCGTTTCTAACCTTAAACTCCTTTAATATACCAAGAGGTGGCACGCCTGATTTTTTAAATATCCCCGACATTGGCTTATTAGATCGTTGAGGCTTAATTTCTCCGTAGCCAAGCTTAATAGAATTGTACCCATCTCTCTCAGTCGTCTTTTTATCTACGACATAGCAAGGACCCGCCTGAATAATTGTAGACGGAACAACTTCTCCAGTATCTAAAAATAACTCAGTCATTCCTTTCTTTGTACCAATTAAACCTTCTATCATCCTTTTTAATTTCCTGTTAACTTAATTTCTACTTCCACTCCGGATGCCAAATCCAACTTCATCAGAGCATCAATCGTTTGCTGCATTGGCTCTAAAATATCAACCAGCCTTTTGTGCGTTCTTATTTCAAAATGTTCTCTTGAATTCTTATCAACATGCGGAGATCTTAGCACACAATACCTACTTATTCTTGTTGGCAAAGGAACAGGGCCAGCAATCCTGGCACCAGTTCTTTTGACTGTATCTACTATCTCCAGAGTAGATTTATCAAGCAGTTTATGATCAAAAGATTTCAGTTTGATTCTAATTTTTGGGACTTGATTCATAATAATTTTCTAGATTAAGTTTCCCCTCACTCCAAAATTTTAGTTACAACGCCAGCACCTACGGTTTTGCCGCCTTCTCTTATTGCAAACCTCAACTTCTCTTCCATTGCCACTTCTGTTATTAATTCCACTTCCACGTTTATATTATCCCCAGGCATTACCATCT